>JANYFP010000140.1 GCA_025362555.1 Verrucomicrobiota bacterium | reverse complement strand
AATTTATTTGGCCCGGCTTTTCGGAAAACATGCGCGTGCTCAAGTGGATCTTCGACCGGGTGCGGGCCGGGGGCCGGGCCAATGAGACGCCAATCGGCTGGATGCCGCGCTATACGGATATCGACTGGGAAGGGTTCGATTTTCCCCGTGAGAAATTTGAAGAGCTCCAAGCCTTCGACCGCGCCGCGTGGCGGACCGAGGTACTCGGCCACGAGGAGCTCTTCCTGGATCTGCACTCGCATCTGCCCAAGGAGATGATGTTCGAGCGTGAATTGCTTATCTGCCGGATGGGGTGATTTGGCGGTTTATTGGCGGTTAAAACCGGGTAAACTCTGAAACAAGCAAGACGCTGTCGGCTTGGTTCAGCCTTGACGGTTTTTTTCGCGGCCGCGCGAATCGGAACGCCGGTTGAACTACCCCTCGATTGTTTTATGGGCCTACTACTGAGCCATGTAATATGCCATCAATTGCACTGCCATTTCATGTGCGCCAGCACCCAAGTGCGGGTAAATGCGCGGTCATAGGGGAGTCGATCACCACGGGGGCCCTGCGAGGAAGAGGATGCCAAATGCGTGCTCAGAATTCCTCACTGAGACAATTCGGCTACCCTTTTTACGGTAGGCGGCCTACTGAAAATTGGGTAGACGCGCACGGTTGTGGTTTTATGAAACCGTGTCTCGAACAGCAGATCGCTGGACCGGAGCTCGGCATCAATTTAGGAGCTGCGCTGCGAAGGTGGGGATGGCGTGGTGTGTGATTTGATCGCGCGTCCTGACTCAACGGCTCGCGCCGAGCAGAGCCGATTAAAAACGACCGGGATCGAAGGAAAGCGGAAGTCCCGAGGCTACGTCGCCGCTGGGGAATTATCGTTTCCGTCGCAGCAGACCGATCAAACCCAGGATCGCTACAAACCATCCTTCGATCGATCCGCCCCCGCCATTTGCTGTCGGAGTTGCAGTTGTCGTTGGCGTTGGCGTGGGTGTGGTCGTAGTCGGCGTGGTGGTCGTCGAAGGGGCTGACAGGGCCAGAGTGGTGACCACGCCGCTGGAAGTGACTTTGCGGATGGTCGCGTTCCCGGTATCCGCCACGTAGAGGTTGCCGGTCGCATCTACACTGAGGGCTTGGGGCTGGTTAAAGAAAGCATTGTTGCCTGTCCCGTCAGTGAGTCCGGCGATTCCTGCGAGTCCCGCGAGCGTGGTGACCACCCCGGCCGGGGTAATTTTTCGGATGGTCGAATTCCCGGTGTCGGCAAGATAGATATTCCCCGCGCCGTCGACAGCCAGACCCTGCGGATGATTGAAAAACGCACCGCCGCCCACGCCATCCTGGGTGCCGCTAACTCCGGGCAAGCCAGCGAGTGTGGTGACCACACCTCCCGGAGTGATTTTCCGGACCGTGTTGTTCGTGGTGTCGGCGACATAAACAATTCCGCCGGCATCGACCGCCAGACTGCTGGGCAAATTAAAGCGGGCCGTGGCACCGGTCGCGTCGAGGTTGCCGGTGACTCCCGCCGTGCCGGCAAAGGTGGTGACGACTCCGCCAGAACTGATCTTGCGGATGGTGTCATTCATGGCGTCGGCGACAAACAGCACGCCGCTTGCATCCGAGCCGAGACTTGTGGGTGAGGAGAACATGGCGGCGGAGCCCGTGGCATCCAGATTTCCGCGTTTGCTGGCCGAGCCCGCTATGGTCGTCACGGTGCCATTGCTGGTGATGCTGCGGATGGTCGCATTGGCCGTGTCAGCGACTAGGAGCGTGCCATTGGCGAGCAGGGTTAGTCCGCCGGGTTGGTTGAAGCGGGCGGCGGCACCGATCCCATCAGCCGAACCAGCGGTCCCGCTGGTGCCCGCCACGAGAGTGACCTGACCTGTGAAGGAGATTTTCTGAATCGTGTCCGCGTTGGCGTCGCCGACATAGAGGTTGCCTGAGCTGTCGACGGCAATGCTGGTGGGGAAGGGAAAAAAGGCTTGAGCTACCGTGAGGATGGCGGCGTTGCTCGTCGCAATCACGCCATTGAGTGCGGCCACGTAGCGATACCTCGCGTTGTTCAACGCGGTGGCGGCATTGGTGATGGAAAGTGTGGCGGTGAGGACCCCGCTGTAAGTGCTATCGTTGGCCAGATTCACCCAGGTGGTACCATTGTCGGTTGAGATTTGCCATTGGAGGGAGCCGGCGGTGTTTCCGGCAGAAAATGTTAATCCGTGACCAGTCGTGACCGTTTCACTGGCGATTGAATTACTCGCTGCAATAGTGATCGCGAGTGCAGCAGCATTGCTGGTGATCGATCCGCCAGAATTGCTCACCACCACCGTATAATTGCCGGCGTTCGTGGTCGCCGTCGAATTGATTGTGTACGTGGCATTCACTGCGCCGCTGATCGCCACGGTGTTGAAGTACCATTGATAGGTGAGGCCAGTGCCGGTCGCGGTGATCGTGAAACTGACACTGCCGCCGAGTGCGATGGTCTGTGTGGCGGCCGGTTGCGCGCTGATGGTCGGTGCCGTCGTGCCACCGCCAGTGGAGGTGCCGCCGGGTGAGATGGTCGTCGTACCGGCGAATACATCAAACTCGCCCACGAAGACGTAGTTGCCGTTGCCATAGACGATTTCGCGGACGTCCTGAGTTTCAATGGTGCTGCTGGCCCTCATGGCCAGGGTGCTCCAGGTGCGGCCGTCAAAGGATGCGCTCACCTGGTTGCTGACGATCTGGCCGCCGATGAGTCCTAAAGATGCCGGTGTGACGAAAGCGCTGTTGACGTAGCGGATGCTGCCGGAGGCGAACGGAATTCCGGGCGAGGCGCTGGTGAACGTGACGCCGTCGGTACTCAGCGCCTGGGACGAATTTCCAATGTTATAGATATTCATCAGCAGCGCGGAGGGACTGGCGGTGAGTTCTCCGGGGTTGGCGGGTGCGGTGGCGACCATCGCCCACGCGGTGCCGTCGGAGCTGACGTAAAGTCCCGCGCCGGTGCCGCCGGTGACCGTGACGTAGAATTTGCTTTTGAAGAATGCGATTCCGCTGGTGCTCGTGCCGGCGGCCACGGTGCGCGGAGTCCAGGTGAGACCGTCGGTACTCGTAATGATTTGCGTGGCCTGGTTCCCGATGGGACTGGCGGAGGCGACATAGATGCCGTTGCCGTAGGTGAAATTATCGGGACCGAAAAATTTGGTGCTGAGCGTGGCCGCAGACCACGTGATGCCGTCCGCACTGGAGAGAACCGCGCCGCTGGCGCCGGTGGGGTTGCCGTTTATATCAGTGGCCGCATCCATCCCGAGAAAGAATTTGCCGTTCAGAAAATGCGGATTGCCCAGGTTCGCGCCAGTGACCGGCAGCGTGCGACGGGTCCACGTGGTCCCGTCCGGGCTGGTGAAAACGGCGGGCGTGATGGCGGGCATGGCTATGGTGCCGCCCAGAGTTGCGGAGAGAACGAACGTGTTGTTGCCGAAATCGGCCCCGTTGATCTGGACGCTAAGGCCGGCGGCGGTCACGTCGGCCGGCGTAGTTTTGGGCCAGGTGGGAACCTGGGCATGGGCGACGGGAAGGCCAACGATGGCCAGCGCGAGGGTGAGGGCGTGACGGAATAGTTTCATGTCGCCCGCAGGATAGCACAGATGGCGGAAAACACGTTTACGCGGTTCTGCGTAACGCGGGCTGAATCGAGCATTACTATCGACCCCAAACCGGGTCAGAAATCAGCGGCGGACGGGACGCAGATATTCGCTTGCTGTGACCATCAGCGAGGCACGATTTTCAACCCCCAGCCGTTGGAAGATCCGCTCCATGTGTTTGTCCACGGTACGCGGGCTGGTGCCGAGGATGAGAGCGGTTTCGGCGTTGCTCTTGCCTTGCGCGACCCAATAGACGACTTCGGCCTGACGCACCGTGAGACCAAGCGCAATGAGCGCTGCGGGACCGGGCGGGGCGAACTCCTCCTCAAGGACGAGCATCACGGTGTCGTCCCGGCCCGCTTCGGCGAAACGGCGGACGATAAGTGCCCCGTCGCCGGCGGGAAAGCGGCCGCCGGCCGCAAGCGAACCGGGCGGGCCGGCCGGAAAATATTTTGCCAGCAAATCATGGGCGAGGCGGGTGGCAAAAAGCAGGGTGCCGGCGCGGTCGAACACCACGACAGCTCGGTCGAGCGAGGCCGCGAGCTGTTCCTCGGCGTCAAGGCGGATGGCGATTTCGGCCTCGAGTTCGAGATTTTTGGTTTCGAGCGTGCGACGCGCAGTGCGTAAATCCAGTTGGACCCGCACGCGGGCGACGAGCTCGGGCACGTGCACCGGTTTGGTTACGTAGTCGACGGCCCCGGCCGCGAAGGCGCGGACTTTCTGCTCAGCGTCGTCGATGGCAGTGAGAAAAATCACCGGAATATCGCGCCATACGGGATGCGCGCAGAGCGCGGCGCACACGGTGAATCCATCTTCGCCGGGCATCACCACGTCGAGGAGGATAAGATCGGGACTGTTGCGGGCGAGAACTTCGCGGGCGGCAGCGCCACTCTCAGCCAGGAGGACGCGTACGCCCTCACGCCGCAACGTGTCGCATACGACGCCCAGGGACGCGGGCGTGTCATCGACGACAAGAAGAGTGGGTGGTGGCACGGTGGGCGGCATGGTGGGAAAAGAAGTGAAAGGCCGCGAGGCCAATGCCTCTGAGATCGCGGCGATTATTCCAATAACTGGCGGAGTCGGGCGAGTTGGAAGCTGGCGGAGGCGATGGCGAGTTCGTCGAGGCGGGCCGCGGACGCGGGGTGGTCGACCCGCTGCCGGTTGAGTTCGGCGGTGAAGGCTTCGAGGTCGCCCGCCGCAATCGATTCGCGGAGCGCGGCCCGGACGGAGTCGGGGAGCGGCTCGCCGGACGCGGCCGCCGCCGGGAACGGGGGGGCCGAGTCGGACTCGCGCCAGTTCAACCCGAGCAGGCTGCCGAGTTTTTCGAGCAGGTCGACGGTGCGGAAGGGCTTGGGCAAAAAATCATCGCAGCCGGCGCGGGTTGCCTCCGCAGGATCGAAGTCGATGACGCTCGCGGAAGTGAGCAGGATTTTCAGCGTGGGGCCGCACGGAAGCGCGCGGAGCTGGCGGCTGAGTTCGAGGCCGTCGATTTCCGGCATGCGAAGATCGAGGATGGCGACCTCCGGCCAGGGCTCGGCGCCGTCCACGAGGCGAGCCAGGGACTCGGCGGCCGAGGCGTATTCGGCGCAAACAAAGCCGAGGGGCGTGAGGAGTTCGCGGAGCAGACGACGGTTGATCAGGTGGTCGTCGACGATGAGGACGCGCCGCGGGTGGCCGGAATAGCCGGTGATCCGGCGGCCGGCGGCGGTCGCGGCGGCGCCGGGCTGCACGGCGGGCAGGGCGAGGGTAAACGCAAACGTGCTCCCGCGGCCGGGTGCGCTGTCGAGCGTGAGCGTGCTGCCAAAACACTCGACCAACGCGCGGCTGATCGCGAGCCCAAGGCCGGTGCCGGTCCGGGTCGTCCGGTCGGGCGCGGCCTGCTCGAAGGCTTGGAACAGACGCTGCTGGTCGGTGGGGGCTATCCCGGGACCGGTGTCGACCACGGCGAAGGCAATCCGGTCGCCGTCCGGGCGGCTGACGCTTAGCGTGACGCGGCCTGCGGTCGTGAATTTGACCGCGTTGCCGAGGAGATTGTCGAGGACCTGGCGGAGTTTTTGGGCGTCACACTCGACCCAGGCGGGCAGGTCGGGCGCGAGCTCTGCCGTGAAAGCGAGGCGCTTGGTGGCGGCGGTGGGCGCGTGCGCCGCGGCGACGTCGCGCAGGAAATCGCCGAGCGCCACGGGCGCCGGGTGCAGCGAAAGCTTGCCGGCCTCGATCTT
>JANYFP010000099.1 GCA_025362555.1 Verrucomicrobiota bacterium | reverse complement strand
GCGCGTTTACGAAGCCAAGATGGTTTATTCCCTCATCTCACTCGGCGAAGAGGTCCGCCTCGACAAGCCGGACAAGGTTGCCGACTACCTGCGTTCAGCTTTCGACGAAAATCCGATGCAGGAGGCGTTCTACTGCGTCTATCTTGACCGCAAGAATCATCCACTCGGTCGCCAGCTCATCACGCTGGGCACAGCTACTGCGACACTGGTTTCGCCAAAGGAAGTATTCCGTGGTGCCATCCTCTCTGGAGCAACCGCCATTGTTGTAGCCCACAACCATCCCTCTGGCGATCCCAGCCCCAGCCAGGCCGACATAAGTGTAACCCGTGCGCTGTGTGAAGCGGCCAAGATTCTCGAAATCGAATTGCTGGATCACGTTGTCGTCGGCGACGTGAAATCCGACCCGCAAGGGCGCGGCTATTTTTCCTTCCGGGAGGCCGGTTACCTTTAAGACGAAGGCCCTTTGGGGCCTTCTTTTCGTTCCAATTTCCGGACCGAAAAACTCCTCTACGCCATCAATAAATGTCCCCAAGTCTCGAGGTAATTATTGTCACTTCCATTGTCACTTGGGGTATCACGTGACACAATAATGCTGCTTTTCCCGTTTGGACAACGTTCACCGGTCGACGGCGAAATTGGCCGGAATTAGCGGATATTCAGGCAGGACTGCGCCAGCAGGGATGCGAACCGGACGCAATTCAGTTTAGTCCGACAAGCTCAGTTATAGCTCTTGCCCGGAGAGATTCCTCGGAAACACCCCCGATCCATGCGGCTGCTGCCGCCCGATCCCGAAGGCCCCATTGGTGGAGCACTGATATGAAAGCTTCATTCTTTGTCGGGCCGGGGGCGATTTCGTTGGCGACCAGCACGGCCGCGTCAACGGGAAGTGTCTCTGCTTTCACAAATGCGATACGTGCCATCAATCGATCCCGCTGCTCGCCCTGTGATTGACGGCGAGCCCATTCCAAAACTGCCGGGAGATCTTTTCGGGCCCAAAACTGCGCGATACTTTCCAAGGTTCCGTCATCGCTATTGAAACGGGTCGCAATCGCGATCGCCTCCTCTGGATTTGATTGTGAAATTTGAATGCATCCCTCCTGAAGAGTGGTCATCATTTCAGCGTAGTCCTTTAAATTCGCCGCCCACGCAATGGCAGCCGCCGGATCGCATTTGGCCCATTCCTGAGCGACCCGGCAGAGAAGCTCAGCACGAAGGGGTCCGGGTGCCCACATTTCAGCCAGACCGCCAGCTGCCTCGGCATCCCGTTTGATGAGACAGGGCATGAGCTCTCCCAGTGCTAAATCGTGGCGTGCCGCATCGTCGGAGGAAAGCGCTGCGCAAATGCTTAATACTAATTGCTGGGTCTCCTGAGCGGATGAATCCGACTTTTGGGAAAGAGCGCGCGCTTCCGATGGGACCGCGTCCACCAAATTATCCGGTCTTATTTCTGCATTGAGTGTGATTGATGCAGCCTTCGGCCGCATCGCTCGTGAGATGGGTGCAACTGAAGTCGGAGAGAGGGAAGCGTGTCGCTTTCCTGAAGTGAGCATTAAAAAATATCCCACCGCGATCAGTGCGGTTAGCGTGATCGTTATTTTAATTTCTTTCCCCCTGCCCATGACGGAAAATATTTTTAGTAACCCGAAGTTTATGTGCAATGGCGAAGAGAACGGACGACAACGCTTTTGCCGGCGCTTCAGGCTTGGTTGCGTTGTCGTCCGGGTTCTCCCTCGGCGCTTTCAGATGGCGTAAAGAACGTCGTGAATTAGGGGCTAACAAATCGCCACTGTTGATTGAAGCTGCCGCTGGAGCCATAGAATTTCATGACTCCTCCATCCGTGGTGGAGCCGCCCGAGTCCAGGCATTTGCCGTTGGCTACATTGATTATTTTATAGTAACCGTTGCCCTGCGACTGGAGCGTCCAAAGCTGATTGCTGCTGGAACTGCTCGTCCATTGGCCGACGGTCGAGCCATCCGTGGTGTGAGCCAGGTTGTCCAAGGCTTTGCCGCCGGTGACGCAGATTAACTTTGCGGACGTGCCCACGTAGGAGAGCACCCAGCGTTGATTGCTGCTTGAGCCATCAGTCCATTGGGCAACCGTGGCTCCGTCTGCGGTCGCACCCAGATTGTCCAGCATCTTCCCATCTGCGAGATTCTGCAGGCTGTAAGTGCCAGCGGCGACTGGGCCACCACCACCGCCGCC
>JANYFP010000071.1 GCA_025362555.1 Verrucomicrobiota bacterium | reverse complement strand
CATATTAAATCCTTTCCACGCTCATCCCTCGCATCGATTCAAAAAAAGTGGAGCGGGTTGACCCCAACCCGCTGCTTTGTGACGGCTCGTCGGGGTTGAATGGGTGAAATTCCTAACCTGCATGATTGATCAGTCGCATTTGTCGGTCGGGTTCCACCACGGTAACTTAAAGATAACGGTTCCACTCTCTCTGTCTCGCTCATGTCGCCTAAACTAAACGCAATTTTCCTGATGAATGACGAGGTGTTGCCCTTCGTCTACGGACCGGAGGAGCGCAGGGCGTTGGAAGATTTTGTGGTGTTCCTCGCGCCGCCGTTGTCAGCTGCATCCTTGCACGATTACTGGGGAGAGCTTGGTCAGGTGGAAGCGATTTATTCCGGTTGGGGAGTGCCGCGGCTCGATGCGGCTCTGCTCGATCGGTTTCCTGCGTGTCGGGCGGTCTTTCATGCCGCTGGAACAGTGCGGACGTTCGTGACGCCCGAGCTGTGGCACCGCGGGGTGCGTCTGACGAGTGCCGCCGCCGCCAATGCGACTCCTGTGGCGGAGTACACGCTGGCCGCGATTATCTTTTCGTTGAAGCACGCGTGGCAGCGGGTGTTTGAATTGCGGGAGCACCGTGAAAGCATCCGGACAGATGCGACGATGCCGGGCGCGTTTGGCAGCACCGTCGGTTTGCTTTCGCTTTCGCGGATTGGCCGGCAAGTGGCCGAACGATTAAGGGCACTGGACGTGCGGGTGATCGCCTACGATCCGGTGATCGATGTGAAAGTCGCGCGGGCGCTCGGAGTCGAGCTGTGTGGACTCGATCAGGTATTTCAGCAGGCAGAGGTTGTTTCGTGTCACATGCCGTTGTTGCCGGAGACGACGGGTGTGCTGCGGGCCTCGCATTTTTCCAGCATGAAACCGGGAGCGACATTTATTAACACGGCGCGCGGCGGCGTGGTGCATGAGGTTGAAATGCTGGAAGTGTTGCGCCGGCGGTTGGATATTTTTGCCGTGTTGGATGTCGTGCAAGCGGAGCCGGTGAGTGCCGCGTCGCCGCTGGTGGGTAGGCCGAACGTGGTGGTGACGCCGCATATTGCCGGGAGCCTCGGGCCCGAGTGCCGGCGGATGGGGCGGTTTATGATTGAGGAGACGCGGCGCTATCTGGCGGGCGAGCCGTTACAGGGCGAAGTGATCGCCACGCAGATGGAATTTACGGCGTAGAGAAGAATCTTCATTCAGTCGGTGGAACGTGGCCTCCGGACACGTTTGTCTTGTGCGTGGGTTTTCGGAAGCGCGTCCGGAGGCCACGTTCCACCTTTGAAAAACAAAATCAACGATCGCTTGGTGCGGTTGAATTTAAACCGGCGAATAACGTGTTTCGGTCTTCGGGAGAAAGCCCGACAGTCTCCGTGATCAGGCGTTGGGCAGCGGCGCGATTCTGACCGGCCCATTCGTGGGCGAGGGTGGTGAGCGTGCTTTCGCGCAATGCCGGTTCAAGAATACTTTGCGCCCAGCCCAAGGCGATGGCGGGTTGTTGCGCGATTAATTTTGGACTGGTCGCCACGGTCGCCGCGCTCAGATCGAACTCTGTTCCGGGATCGAAGCGCATGACCCATTGAGTCGCGGCGTCCGGGTCGTGCGTCATCCATTGCGTGAGCGCCTGTTGCATGGCCAGCGAACGATTTTCGCCTGCGGGCAGGCTCACCGCATAAGTGGCGAGTTCGTGCGGATCGGCCATCGACCAACCGAGCACGAGTCCTTGAAAAGCGGCCTGACGCGCGGTGGGCGTTGGAAGTGAGTCGAGGGCTTGCAGGGCCGCAGCGGGTTCGCGCTCGGCCCATTTTCCGAACGCCACGTGCAACCAATCCGCGCTGTGCCCGGAGGTATCGTTCGCGGCGAACTGCGTGAGTACAGAGTAAGCGCCGACTTCAGCGAGTGTGTCGATCAAGGCGCGGCCATGATCTTCGGCGAGAGCGGGATCTTGCGCGCAAATCGCCGCAGCGAGCGTGGCGGCGATTGTGGGATTATTACTGGCGCCGGAAAATAGTGCGGTGACGGCTTCGCGACGCTCGACTTCGGGGAGAGTCAGCGCGAATTGCGCGGCGGCATTCGGATCGGTGGAAGCCCAGCCGCGCAGCGCGGCGTTGCGCAGGAGGGTGCGCCGTCGCCAATTCGTCTCGGTCGCCGCGAGGGCGAAGGCGCGGCGGTGATCGGTCGCGGCGATTTCCTCGAGCGCGACGAGCATTTTATTTTCCAGCAGAGACGTGTGTGGCGCGGCGGAAAATTGACGCCAAGGATCAGCTGGAGCGAGTACGATGATTTCGGATTTCAGGGAGTCAGTCGCGGCGCGGGGGTTAGTGCGTGAATCAGCAGATAGAGTGGTGGTGGGCTTTTTATTCACCGCACTCGCCGGCGTCGACGATTGACTTCCGGCAAGGTAACCGAGCAGACAAAAAGCAACGCCCACGCTGAAAAGCGTGAGCGTTGACCACCGACGGTGGGTGAAGAGTCCGGACATTGCTGCAGCCGCCGATTTATCCGGCGGAGCGGTTTAGTTTAAGAAGGCATCCATCGCGTGCGTGGGCTTTTTGGTCGTCGCATCCCAGGCGCCATCCAAGCTCGCGCTGCCGTCGGTCCACGGGGCATAGCGCTCCGGTTCCCAGTAGAACACGCCGCCGGCGGTGGTGGAGATGCCGCGCATGCCGGTGATGTAGTTCCTCACGACAGTGTAACTTTCGTTCGGGTTGCTGACGGGGCCGCCGGTTTCCACGACGAGGACTTCTTTGCCGTAGCGCTGGCCCATCGTTTTGATGTTGGCGACAAGGTTGGCGACGAGCGAGGAACCGGGGTAAGAAGAGAAGCCGCAGATGTCCCACTTGCCGCCGTTGGCTTTATAAACATCCCACCAGTTCTCGAGCGTCGAAATATTCTGTGGGCCGGCGAGATGGATAATAACTTTGGTGGACGGTGAGATCGCTTTGACCTGATTGTACGCGGCGTTGAGCAGGCCGGTCATTTGCGCGGGATGGGAGCTGAGGCTGCCGGTGGGCGTGTCGATGCCGAGATTCTCTTCATTGCCAATCTGAACCCATTCGGGCGTGATGCCGTTGGTTTTCAAAACGTTCATGGAATGATAAACGTAGTCGTTCATGGCCTGGAGCATTTGAGTGTAGGTCATGCTCGCCCACGCGGCGGGAGTGGGTTGTTTGCCCACGCTCGACCACGAATCAGAAAAGTGGAAATCGATCATGATGCGATAACCGAGCGCCTTGCAGCGCTTCGC
>JANYFP010000068.1 GCA_025362555.1 Verrucomicrobiota bacterium | reverse complement strand
CTGGCCTTGAAACCAAACAGAGCGATCTTCTGAGTAGGGCATATCTCGTCAGGAGAGGTAATCGGTTTATCTGGGCTGTCAAACGGCGGAATGAGGCCAGTGCCCACTTTGACTTTGTAAAACGAGGGGCAATTGCGCTGGTCCGATTAGGACCTATGGCTCCGTAGCACTTAGGTGATTGAGCTTTGTGACGATAAACCTCTAATCCATTCCAGAGCTTAAATTACCGGATCACCCACCCCGACACCCGCGCCCCATGCCCCAGCCCCCTCCTGCTCCCGGAGCCGCCGAAGCCCCGTCGCGCCCGCGATTTGGCTTTGCTGCGTTTACGGGCGTCCTGACAGCATTAACGCTGATCCTGACGGCATTCATTGCATGGCTCTCCGTCTCTCCAGGAACTCTTTCCCAAGGTAAAATATTAGGACTCGCAGCGGGCAGTGGAACCATGGCACTGCTGGCGATTGGCTACGGCTGGCAACAGGGCCGATCCGCCGAGCGCCTGCGCCGCGACGCGGCCGTAAATCACACCGCCCTCCACATCACGCTACCGCAACTCCGCGAAGTGTGGGAAAATGCGCCATTAAGCCTCATGCTCTTCGATCCGAACGATCCCGCCGTGCCGGTCAAGATCGTCGATTGCAATCCGATGGCGTGCGAGCTGCACGGGTACAGACGAGAAGAAATGATCGGCCGCTGCGTGGATTTCCTCGAAGCCATCCCGTGGGCATCGCAAAGCGCGGGAAACTGGATCAGGGAACTGCGCGAATCCCGCCGACTCGAAGGGGAGAGTAAACACAAACGCAAAGATGGCACCATTTTCGACCTCGCCTACTCCACCAGCCTGATCGTCGTTAACGGGAAGGAACTGGTCATCGGCATGGATCGCAATACCACCGCCCGCAAAAAAGCGGAGCACGCCCTTCGCGCGAGTGAAGAACGCTGGCACCTCGCCGTAGCCGGAAGCAATGAGGGCGTCTGGGACTGGAACATCGAGCGCGATGAAATCTGGTTTTCCCCTCGGTGGAAGGCCATACTCGGCTACAGCAGCGAAGAATTACCCGATCTCCGCGACGAGTGGCTGGCGCGCGTCCATCCCGAAGACCGCACCCTGCTCGACGAAGCCCTGAACGCCCACCTCAGCCAGCAATCCGAAATTTTCCAACGCGAATACCGCATCAGGCTCAAGGATGGTTCCTGGTGCTGGGCGCTCGTCCGCGGCAAAGCGCTGTTCAACGCCGAAGGCCACGCCACCCGCATGGTCGGAACCCAAACCGACATCACTCGGCAAAAAATTGCGGAAACCGAACTCAGGCAAGCCAAGGAAGCCGCAGAAACCGCCGACCGCGCCAAGAGTGAATTCCTTGCCGTGATGAGCCACGAAATCCGCACTCCGATGAATGGCGTGCTCGGTTTCACCAATTTGCTCCTGGATACGCCCCTCGGCACCGAACAGCGCGACTGGCTGCGCACGATTCATTCCAGCGGCGAATCACTGCTGACCCTCATCAATGATATTTTGGACTTCTCGAAAATCGAAGCCGGGCACATGGAGGCGGAGCAACAACCCGTGTCCATCCAACGCTGCGTGGAGGAGGTAATCGATCTGCTCTGGAGTAAAGCGAGCGAGAAGAAAATTGAACTCCTCCACTCCATCGATGGCGATGTTCCGGACTGGATCCTCAGCGACGGAACGCGTTTGCGCCAGATTCTGGTCAATCTCATCGGCAACGCCATCAAGTTCACCACGCGTGGCGAAGTGGAGATCCGTGTCACCATCGAACCAGCTGCCACTGACCAACTATCCCGCCTCGCCATCACGGTCCGTGACACGGGCGATGGCATCCCCCTTGACCGCATCAACCGGTTGTTCCGCCCCTTCAGTCAGGCCGATTCCTCCACGACCCGTAAATTCGGCGGCACCGGCCTCGGCCTCGCCATCAGCCGCAGCCTCGCCCACGTCCTCGGCGGCAACCTCGAACTCGACTCGACTTCCAGCAAAGGTTCCAGTTTTCGGTTCACCATGAAAGCGGTGCCCACGACCGCGCCCGAACACGCCGGCTTAGCCATCAAACACCGTCCCACCGTCGCCCTGGAGGGTCGGTGCGCGCTGATCGTCGATGACAACGAAACCAACCGCCGCATCCTCGTCAGCCAGTTGAAACGCTGGGGCCTAACCTGCCACGCCTTCGAACTTCCCTCAGCCGCCCTTGAATTTGTCCGCCATAATCGCGAGATCGATGTCGCATTGTTCGACATGATGATGCCCGACACCAACGGCGTGGAACTCGCCGCCGAATTCCACCGCCACTTCGGCGAAGATATCTTCCCCTTCATTTTGCTTTCATCGGTCAGCCGCGCCGAACTCAACGCTTTCAATCCGAAGGAACATTTCAAGGTCGTCCTGACCAAACCCGTGCGGCAATCCGCCCTACTGGACGCATTGCACACCTCGCTTGACCATCGCAAACCAGCGACTGTCGTGCCGTTTGCTGTCGCTCAAACGCCGAAGCTGGATGCGAACTTAGCCACGCAAAATCCGCTCCGCATTCTCGTGGCGGAAGACAATGCGGTGAATCAAAAACTGATTAATGGACTGCTGAAACGCCTGGGCTACCAACCGAAAATTGTGGTTAATGGTATCGAGTGTCTCGCTGCCTTGCGGGAAGCCGATTACGTTCTCCGGCTTCGCCGGCGCGGATGCGCTCGGTGGCTTCGTAGCCGCCCATTTCCGGCATCTGGCAGTCCATGAGGACGAGATCGTAGTCGGCTTCCCGCAAGGCAGCGAGACACTCGATACCATTAACCACAATTTTCGGTTGGT
>JANYFP010000035.1 GCA_025362555.1 Verrucomicrobiota bacterium | reverse complement strand
TGCAAAGTGCCACGCAACGAATGCAAAGCCAGCGCGCTCGGCTTTGCGCCATCCGACATAAGCCGGACCACATCAGGGCCGATCGGCAGCGCCATTTCGCCAACCGTCACGACCAACTTCGGCTTGTCGGGAAAACGATTTTGAATCCACGCATTAAACGGCAAGACCAGCAGCCAAAAGACTGCGCCCAGAATCGAGAGACCCCGAGCGACACTGAATAACAAGCGAAGCTTACCCGGCAGATTAGTGATTATTTTCATAGATAGAGGTGGTTTAGATTTATTGATAATCGATAAATACAATCTTCAGTTCGTCAAGAAATATTTTATTGTTTATCAATAAACCTGAATCAGCACACTCCGCGCGTTGTCGAACGCGCTCCGGTTCCGAATGGAGGAGCTTGCTTGCAAGCGATCAGCGCGCGCGCCGACAACAGACTTCCTGAATCACTTGTAAACAAGCTCCTGCATTCGGATGAGACCCCGTCATCTCCCACCACCAACACCCCAAAATCATCCTTGACGAATAACATTTCTGTAATTACAGAAATAACCATGAAACTCACGCCTGTCATGGAAAAGTTCATCCTCCACTGGGGAGAGATGGGCTGGCGTTGGGGGATCAACCGCTCTGTCGCCCAAGTCCACGCGCTCCTGATGTTGGCGCCGAAACCGCTGCCCGCCGATGAGATTTGCGAAAGCCTCGATGTCGCCCGCTCCAACGTGAGCAACAGCATCAAGGAACTCCAAGGCTGGGGCCTCGTGCGCGTCGTCCACGTCTTCGGCGACCGCCGCGAGCACTTTGAGACGCTGCGCGATGTCTGGGAGATGTTCTTGATCATCCTGCGCGAACGCAAGAAACGCGAAATCGATCCGACCCTCCACGCCCTCCGCGAGTGCGCCACCGAAGCCGCCAAATCCAAGGACGCCGACCACACCACCGAGCGCCTGGCGCAGTTGATCGAATTCATGGAACTGAGCTCCAACTGGGCCGACAAAGCCCAAGCCCTCTCCCCCACTTCCGCCAAGCGCCTCTGCCAACTCGGCGACAAAGTCTTCCGCCTCGTCGGATGACTTTTTTGCCCACAAATTTCTCAGTTAGCAGAAATAACTAAAATAAAGGAAATATATGAACACCACCGTCATCGCATATCTCATTTATCTGCCCGCTTCCGTGGCCCTGACCATCTGGGTCGCGCGCACGTTGCACAAAAATGGCCGCGTCTTTCTCGTCCAAGCATTCCGGGGCAACGAGGAGATGGCCGACTCGGTCAACCACCTGCTCGTCGTCGGATTTTACCTGATCAACATCGGCTTCATCGCGGCCGCGCTGCGTTACGGTGACAAACCGCACGATACCCAAGAGATGATCGAATTCCTCAGCACGAAGCTCGGCATCGTCATTCTCGTGCTGGGCGGAATGCATTTCTTCAACTTGTTCAACTTCGACAAAATGCGGAAGAAAGGTTTGCGCCCTGAAGGCAGCAGCAACGTGCCACCGAAAATCGTCACCACGTATTAAACTAAAGCTGTAGGAGGGGCTTTAGGCCCCGATTCGCCACGCGAGGTGGGACCAATCACCGCGCCAGAAGAATCCAACAATGCAGTTTCCGAATCATCGCGGCATAGAGCCGCTCCTACAGCCACTTCTTTCTGAATTCCAATCACACGCCCCGGAGTTTCCCCACGAAACACACTAAACACACGAAATGAAAACGTCAGAACCCAGTGATCGCACTGCCGACATCCCTTTCGTGTGTTTGGTGTGTTTCGTGGTGGCCCATTCGATCATCCCCCCTCCCATGAAAATCATCATCCCAGGCGGCAACGGACAAGTCGGTCGCATGCTCACTCGCGCTTTCCTCAAGAGCGGTAACGAGTGCGTGATTCTCACCCGAACACCTTCTGCCCGCGCGTCAACTAAACCCAATCCTCAACTACGTGAGGTCGCATGGGACGGCCACACGCTCGGGCCGTGGACCGCCGAGTTCGAAGGCGCCGCCGTCGTCATCAATCTGGCCGGCCGCTCCGTCAACTGCCGTTACGGCGAACGCAATCTCGCGGAGATGATGGATTCGCGCGTGGAATCCACTCGCGTCATCGGAGCAGCCATCGCCGCCGCGAATCGCCCACCACGCGTCTGGCTGCAAGCCAGTACCGCGACCCTCTACGCTCACCGCTTCGACGCACCGAACGACGAAGCTACCGGCATCATCGGCGGACACGAACCTGGCGTCCCCGCGCTCTGGGCCAAGAGCATCGCGATCGCGAAAGCATGGGAAGCGGAGTTCGTCGCCGCTCCGACGCCAAGCACCCGCAAAGTTATTTTGCGCTCCGCCATGACCATGAGTCCGGATCGCGGCGGAGTCTTCCACATCTTAGCCGGACATTGCCGCCTCGGATTCGGAAATTTCGGAAATGGCCGCCAATATGTTTCATGGATTCATGAACACGATTTCGTCGCAGCGATCCGCTTCCTGATTGCGCGCGAAGACCTCAGCGGCGCCTTCAATCTCGCCGCGCCCGAGCCACTGCCCAATCGCGACTTCATGGCGGAATTGCACGCTGCCATCGGACGCCGTCTTTCAATTCCGGTGCCACGCTGGGCTCTGGAGCTCGGCACCTTTCTCCTCCGCACCGAAACCGAACTCGTCTTAAAAAGCCGCCGCGTGATCCCCACCCGACTACTCGAAAACGGCTTCGAGTTTCGTTATCCTGACTGGCGCAGCGCGTCCGCCGAATTGATCCGCCAGCAATTCGGAAAGATCCAAATACAAAACCCCGGCTGACATAAAACGATCGCTCCTCCATCTCTGCAAACGCGCTCAGTTCAACTCCTGCCAAGATCAGTTTACGCACCAATTTCGTGGTAGAGTTCATGTCTGGTCCTTCGCTCCCTTCGTATCCTTCGCGAGACAAATTCCGGAATATTTCTCGCGAAGGATACGAAGGGAGCGAAGGCAAACCCCAAGCAAAATCAATCAGCTGCTAACTGAAAACTCCGATAACACCGACGCCTACGCACAACTTTGTGTCTCGCGGAACGGCTCCAATCCCCAAATTCCATGCATCTCACCCGTCGCAAACGCATCGCGTTCGAACTGCTCGGCCCACCATTCATCGGAGCGTCGCCCTTTATCGTGGCCATCGCTGGCTCCTCACTCTGGGACACGATTACGAAAAGTCGGCCATGGAAATTCCCACTGGAAACACTGCAAATGATCGGAACGTTTCTCCTCTTTGCCTACGCTATCGTCGGTCTCCAGAGCATTTTGTTCACCGCGATCATGGAATGGCGATTCACCTGCGGCCTCGATCCACGCAGTTGGCGAGCGGTCTGGCTTTCTTCATCGCTAGGATTGGCCTCTGGTGCGGTGGTCGCATTGGCGTACGGATTCAGACGCGGCGATCAGATCGGCCTTTGGCTTTTCTGGGGAGGCTTTGGACTCGCCGTCGGATTCACCATGGGCCTGCTGATCAAAGCACTATCGACCGAAAAGAAATCCACCGGCACTGATCGATCCCGTACCGCCTAGCCCCAGGAACGGAAATATTTCAGGTTCCGCTCTACTTCCGGTGGATAAATGCGAACACCTATCCAAAGCCCCGGCGGGGTTTACCGCTAATTGGCTTCATCAATGGATGAATCCTTGAAAAAGCGGCTCGGCTCCTCGTCTCCGCCATTAAGTTTCGGGGGCCTGCCAATTGCAGGCAGGCCCACTGCAGTCTGTGATTAGCAGACTCCCCGAAACCCACACCGGAGACGATGAGTCGAAGGGGTATTCTAAAGTTTCGCCTATCGGCGAAACTCATTAGCGGTCACCTCCTCTGGCTTGGGTTCGGGTCGAAGCTCGCTTTCGCCATCACCCATCGAAAACAGCGAGGAACCCTATTTCAGTTCACTCTTTCAAATCCCGCTTCACCAAGGCTCGCCAAGGGTCCTCTTTACACTCAGAAAATCCCCATGGCGTGGCGCATCGACGAATCAATCATCCGCGGAGAAATCGACAACCGTACGCGCGGCCACGTGACGGGACGCCTTTGGTTGGTCGGGTACACGGAGCCCGTGGAGCTCACTCTCACCGGCAATGCTTGGCGCGATCTCGCCGGTCGACGCTTGGAATTCAAGAATCCCGAACCCAAACCCGGCGACCTCGACGGCCTCAACCTTCAACAACACGGCTCAATCGGCGACCTCACCGCTTCGCGCAAAGTGAAAGTACCCGAGATTCCCCTGGACCAAATCGGCGTGTACTACGCCGCCAAGAAACCATTCCCGTGGCATTGGGGAAATTCGCTCTATCTTGAGTGGTTCAGTGAAAGCAACGGTCGCGTGGTCATCGAATCCGCCAGCTACGAATTAAAAATCGTTGGCGAACCCACGTGGGAAATGACCGCAGCAGAGGAGAAAATCCAGCACACCGCGAATGCAGACGCGACCAACGATTTCCTGACCGAACTGAGCGCCGCAGTCGACGGCGACGCCGCGATGAGCGAGGAATATTTTGAAGACGACGGAGATGACCACGACGAAGACGATGAAGAAATCGCCGAAGACGAACCAACCTACACGGGAGAAAAACCGCAGACGGAGGAAGAGGCCGCCACTACGCAGGCGTGGGGCGATCGATTGGTCGACCACATCCGCGCCCGCATCACCCGCGAGGGTGAAACCGCCGACTATGAACAAGTCCTCGAGGAAGAAATCGCCCGCTTAGAGGAGGAACACGGCGAACCCGATCCCACGACGGAGCAACTAGCCCGCCACGCCGCTTGGCTCGAAGAGATGAAGCTCGCCGGCAAACAGGCCGTGACGGACGAAGCCCCAAGTGAAGCGGTGAAAAACGAACACCCCCTCGCGGCCAAAGCTTTTGACCTGGCAATGCAGATGATGAGCGAAACCAATGCACGTGGCTGGCTGAAGGAAGATGAAGGCGACGAACACCCCGTGGCCGAGTTGGTCGACTCGGTGTACAAAGCCAGCGCCCAACTTGGGCACGCCCTCAATCGCGAAAAATCACGGCCGCCAATCGATCGTTGCGCCTGGATTATTGTGCGATTAATCAAAGCCCGTGTTCGGATGGACGACGCGCTGCACGCCATGGAATCCTGTCAGGAACAAAAACTCCTGCCCAATGACTGGCTCGCCAGCGTCATGGTCGAAGTCATCGATCTTGCGCACGACACGGACATCATCATCGCCAAATTGCGCGCGAGGCTGAAGCGGTGTGCGGAGTAGCCTAATCCCTCGAATCCATTTTCTAGACCCAAGCACCGAGCGAATCGAACGCAACGATCCCTGCCATTCTACCAAGTTAAGCTTGCGGTGAATTCCCTCCTCCGTCCCTCCGCGCCCTCCGCGTTAAAATCATTCAGCCGGAGCTTCGAAATTCATACGCAAACCTCCAATTTACGCCGCTCGTATTTAAACCCGGAGGGCGCGGAGAGCGCAGAGGAAATCTCAATAAACCTGACTCACACCCAGGACAGTGCGCCAACGCTTAGCCAAAATCCGTGCAGTCGACCAATCGTTCAGTCAATGAATGGCGCGGACGGACTGGTGGAACCCGACCTCCCGGCGGGTTGGTCTAATGCGCGCTGGAGAAAACGCGCCCGGAGGTCGCGTTCCACCCAATTCAACTATATCGATACGGCTCAGAGTTGAATTCTACTTGTGGGCGGGGTGCCCTCACC
>JANYFP010000579.1 GCA_025362555.1 Verrucomicrobiota bacterium | reverse complement strand
CGCAGACCACCGCCACGAGCCCACCGCACCCGAAGCGATCAGCCAGCATTCCTCCGTTCAGCCGGAACCGAAACCCGCCGCGATTATCGAATCAGTCACACTGAACGACACATTCACAGCCGCCGCCGAGGAAGCAAAAATCAAGAAACTCCGCGCGCCCCGCAAAGCGAAACCCGAGGATACCCTCGCCACAATGTCCGAGACGAACACGCCCCGCGAAGAGGAAGGAACCTTTTCAAGTGGCTTCGCATTGAGCGAAGAAGCGGAGCCGGAAGCCCTCACCGCCGCCACCGACCGGGTGGAATCCTTCCGCGCGGAAGCGAGCGAAGCCGCCGCGTCATCCGACGGGGCCACGCGACTGCTCGTCACCGCGTACATCGGCATCGGCAACAAACTTTTTATTCGCGGAGAAGGCCCCGGCCTGAGCTGGGGCAAGGGCATCCCCATGCATTTCGTCTCCATCGGAAAGTGGGGCTGGGCGACCAACGACGCGACCGAGCCCGTTCGATGCGAGCTCTACAAAAATGACGAATCCGCCGCCCTCACCGGCGAAGTCGTCGTCGATCCTGGCAAACACGTCGAAGTCACGGCGCTATTTTAAATTGGTCCGGGATTTTTAGTTTCGAAGGTAATTCGAAACGAATTCCCGAATTCATTTCCACCTACACATGCAAAGGCGTTTCCGAATGTAGGAGCTTGTTTACAAGCGATCCGGCGCGTCAAGCACGCTGGCTTTCCTCACTTAGTAATGCGGCGGACGCTCTTCACCCGCGTCGCGCGTCTCGGCGGTGCCGCTCGAGCCCTGCGCGCGCAGCAAGACGAACTCCTTTCGCAGTTTCACGATTTCCTCGCTGAGCTCGAGCATCGCTTTATCCTGCTCCGCGATGTGGCGCTGCAAATGCGCGTAGCGTTCCTCTAGTTTTGTCATGCGCTCGGCGTCGTTCATACCCCGACCTCACACGAAGACGGCCCAAGACGCCAAGAAAATCTTTTACTTCTGCCCGCTCTTTGCGACCGTGAATCCAATCATGAAGCCGCGTCTCTCCATTTTCTTCGCCATCACTGTCGGCAGCGCCTTCAGCTTATTCGTCGCGTCCTGTTCCGTGCCGAGCAAATCCCCGCTGGCCGCCGCACCGCTCATCTTGATATCCATCGACGGATTCCGCTGGGATTACTTGCAGCAAGTTGATGTCCCCACTCTGAAAAATCTGGCTGAATCCGGCGTCCACGCGCAGCGGTTGATTCCGAGTTTTCCTTCTAAAACCCTGCCCAATCACTACACGCTGGCGACCGGCCTTTACCCGGAGAATCACGGCATCGTGAGCAATTACTTTTACGATCCAGCCATCGATAAGTCCTTTGCTGCATCGAACCCGGCCAACAGCACGGAAAGTGTGTGGTGGGGCGGCGAACCGATCTGGATCACCGCCGAACGACAAGGCGTCCGCAGTGCATGTTTTTTCTGGGTCGGTTCCGAAGCGCAGCTGCACGGTCTCCGCCCGTCTTTTTATCTCCCATACAATAAAAAACTCACCTGCGCCGAGCGCGTCAACGGTCTGCTCGCCTGGTTCGCCCTTCCTCCCGCTCAGCGTCCGAAATTCGCCACACTGTACCTCGATCTGGTCGATACCACCGGCCACAAATTCGGGCCGGACGCTCCGGAGACACACACGGCTTTGCAAGAAGTTGACCGCGCCATTGCGCAGTTGCTCGATGGTCTGAACAAACTTGGCGTGCGCAACACCACCAATCTCGTGATTGTCTCCGATCATGGCCTCACGGCGATCGACTCCAAACGCATCATTTTCCTCGATGACTTGATGTCACTCTCCACCGTGCAGGTTGAATCCTACGGACCAAATGGCGGGGTCAGACCGAAGACGGGCACGGCCACGGAACTCGTCGCTTCCATTCGCGCCAAGCACATTCCCCACCTGCAGGTTTACTTGCGCGAAGAAATGCCGGAGCGCCTCCATTACCGCGATAACCCGCGCATCCCCCCGGTGGTGCTCGTCGCCGACGAGGGATGGAATATTGAACCCAAGGTCGGTTGGCCCAATCGCGAGCCCACGTACGATCGCGCCTCGCACGGCTATGATCCCGCACTGCCCAACATGGGCGCGCTCTTCATCGCCAACGGCCCCGCCTTCAAGCGTGGTGTCGAAATTCCCGCCGTGGAAAACATCCACCTCTACAATCTACTCTGCGGCGCACTCAGCCTGAAGCCCGCCCCCAATGACGGGGACCAGCGTCTCGCGCAAGCGGCACTCAGGCGCTAGTGCAGCGGGGGTTCCGCTTGCCGCGCGCGACAGCGTTGCAAGGCTGCGTTCAGATCCCCCGAACGCAGCGGCTTGGAAACGTAGTCATCCATACCCGCCTCCAGACATTTTTTTCGATCCCCGTCCATGGCATAGGCGGTAAGCGCAATCACCGGAATGTGCACGTCAAGCCCTGGCACCTTACCGGCTCGAATCTCGCGCGTGGCGGCGTAGCCATCCATTTCCGGCATCTGACAATCCATCAGCACCGCGTCGAAACGCCTGACGGCGAGAAAATCAAGGGCAACCCGGCCATTGGACGCCACCTCGCACTCATAGCCCAATTTTTCGAGCAGACGCTGGATGACCATTTGATTGGCCTCGTTATCTTCGACGACGAGCAAAGGGTTGCCCGCCTTGGGAACAGTGATCTCCGCACTCGCGGGAGCCGGCAAAACCAACCCGGTTACCCGAAGTGCCTGCGCGCACGGCAGGTCAAGTTCGATCCAGAAAACGGAGCCCGCGGAGAATTCACTTTCGACCCCGATCGTTCCACCCATCAGCTCCATGAGCTGGCGGGAAATGGCGAGTCCCAGACCCGTGCCACCATAGCTCTTGGAATACGAACCATCGACCTGTGAAAACGCCTCGAAGAGGCGGTTCTGTTGGACGCGCGCAATGCCGATTCCGGTGTCACACACCTCGACGCGAAATCGGGCGCGGCCGGCCCGCGAGGCTTGAGCGTTCACCCGAATCGTTACCCCGCCCTTTTCCGTAAACTTCACCGCGTTGCCGACCAGATTCATCAATACCTGCCGGATGCGGCCGGCGTCACCGTTCAACTGCACGGGTAAACCGGCGTCGAATTCGGCGGTCAACCGGAGCTGTTTCACCTGAGCGCGCGGCATCATGAGCGCGAGGGTGTCGTCCACCATTCCGCGCAAATCAAAATCTTCCGGCGCGAGTTTCATCTTGCCGGCTTCAATTTTCGAGAAATCCAAAATGTCATTGAGAATCACCAGCAGGTTCTCGGCGCTGGACTGGATCACCCGACCGAGCTCACGTTGACTCTGGTTTAAAACCGAATCCATCAACAGTCCGGACATGCCGATGATTCCATTCATCGGAGTGCGGATTTCATGGCTCATGTTCGCCAGAAATTCCGATTTCAAACGCGAAGCCTCAAGCGCCTGATCCCGGGCTTGCGCGAGGCGCTGCTCCAACTCCTTGCGCGGCGTAATATCCTGCGTGAACATCACGATGCCCCCAATCCCCCCCTTGGCGTCGTGCCAGGGCCGGATTTCCCACTGGAGCCATTGCCTCGAACCATCAGCCCGCACCCAACTGTCCGCATCCCGCTGCTCCACGGCGCCCGCGAGGCAACGGCGGTGAATCGCTTTCCACTCCTCCCCAATTTCCGGAAATACCTCGTAGTGCGAACGGCCAATGAGCCGCTGACCGGCCAAATGATAATCCACCAGCCACTGCCGGCTGTGCACAAGATACCTCATCTCGCGATCAAACATCGCGACCGAAGCAGGTGCATGCTCGGCAAACAACCGGGTGATTTCCTCACTGCTGCGCCGCGCCTGTTCCGCCTCATGCAACGCCGTCACGTCCGTCGCCACGCCTGCCAACGAATAGCGATTCGGGCCGAGCTTGGTCAGCGTCACGGTTTCCCGAATCCACAAAGTTTGAGCTTCCTTAACCACCCGGAATTTCTGGTCGTAACCCGACTTGCCCGCACGCAGAGCGGCCCTGCAACATTCATCCATTTGCTTCTGGTCCGGGAGCCCAAACCGATACCAAAGTCCAACATCGGAGCGCGGAACGCGTTCACCAAACATTCGGTGAAACAAGCCCGACGGTTGAATGGAAAATTTCCACGACCAATCCTCCCACTTTCCCGTCGACGACTCCACCTCCGCTTCCCAAATCAAACAATCCGCCAGACCGAGCAATTGCTTTAACCGGTCCTTGCTTTCCTGCAGTTTCAATTCGGCTCCGATACTTTTCCACCGTGCCGCAATTTCGGTCATGACCACCTGCGTCAGTTCCGCCATCAGGTCGATCTCCGGCTGCGTCCAAACCCGCGGCTTCGTGTCGATCGCGCAAAACGAACCCAGCGCAAAGCCATCGGGCGAGCGAATGGGAAACCCGAGGTAAGCGATCACGCCGAGATCCGGAATGGCGAGATTGATGCGCAACTGCTCATTCACCCGCGCATCCGTCACGACCAGCGGCTGCCCTGACGTTACCACATATTGGCAAAACGAATGGGTGAGCGGAGTCTGGCGCGCTTCGCCCGCCCAACCATCGAGCCCGGCCGCCGCCTTGAAAAACTGCCGCTGGTCATCCACCAGCGAGACCAACGCGACCGGCACGCCAAGAAAGTGGCGCACCAAACGGGTCAACCGGTCAAAATTTTCCTCCGCCGGCGAGTCGAGCAACTTCAGATTTCGCAAAGCATCCAGCCGAGCCGGATCGTTGAGCGAATTGTGCGCCGCGTTCATTAATGGGGGATAGATGATAGTTGCCGCTGGCGCTGGTGCAGAAGCGAGAGAACGGCACAGCTATCATTTGATGATGCGGTGCCTCCACGGAGTATCGACGCATTTCTTGAAAAATGCAGGACGGAATTGCGGCGGAATGCGACCCATTCCCCTATTCCGTAAACACTACTTCAGGGACGACGCCAGGGACAGCTTCGCCCCGTCCGCCCCAGTATTTCCGTCGTAAAAGCATACCCGATTTCGTCCGGTTTTTTTTGCCTGATACATCGCGATATCCGCGCGCTTCTGCAGATCTTCCGCCGTGATTTGGCTTCCGGAGAATAACGCCACCCCCATGCTCGCCGAGCCGCGATGTTCGCAGTCGCTGACGACCTCACCGCGTTGGATCGAAAAGTGGTAGGGTGCCGCCAACGCGGCGCGGATTTTTTCCGCCACCCGGCCCGCGCCGGCCATCGATTCCGCTTCACCCGAGGGAAGTTCACCCAAAATCACTACAAACTCGTCGCCCCCGAGGCGCGCAACGGTATCGCCTTCGCGCACACACCGGCAAACGCGCGCCGCCACCTCAATCAAAAGTTTGTCGCCGATATCGTGACCATGCGTGTCATTCAGCGACTTAAAATTATCCAAATCAAACATGATGAGTGCAGCATAACGACCATGGCGATCGGAGGTTGTCAGCGCTTGATTCAAGCGATCATCGAGCAATCGCCGATTGGGCAATCGGGTCAGCGGATCCGTGAAGGCCATTCGGCGAATCTCGTCCTCCGCCTTGTAGAGTGCCTCAATCTTGGCCGCCAATGCAGCCTGCAATTCATACATGCGCCGCCCCACCTCGACGCGGGCACGCAGCTCCCCGGGATTAAAAGGCTTCGCCAGGTAGTCGTTTGCCCCGGCCTCGAGTCCGGCCACGATATCAATTTTCTCTCCCTTACTTGTCAGAATAATGAGATAAGGCGGCATTTCCGTCGTCCGCGCGCGGACGCGACGCACTACATCCAGACCGCTCATTTCCGGCATCATCCGGTCCAGAATGGCCAAGGGCGGCGCATCACTCTGCTGCAGCGCGACCCACGCTTCCGCGCCATTTTCGGTCACAATCACCTCGTGACCGTCTTTTTCCAGCACACCCAGCAACACTGTGCGCGAAATCAAATCGTCTTCAGCGATCAGAATACGCATGGGAGTTGGCGCGAGTGGTTCATAGGATTTCAGTCTTGAGCAAAAGAAAAAGAGAGGAAGCTAGGAGCCAATCGACGCACCGACGGCCAGACTGAACCGAAAAATCACTCTCGGCAGCACGCTTGCGAACTCTCGCTCAAATTCAACTGCGGCAGCGTGACGACTGCCGCCGATGCATTGCACCGAATTCGATCCCGGCAAGACCGCGACGCTTGCACCCGTTTCACCGCTCGCGAAACATCGCCCGCGCCTTATTTGACGCGCGTGACGGAGGGAGTAGTCGACGGCTTATCGCCAGACATCGGCGGCATCGTGATGCCCATGCGCGCGAGTTGTGGCTTCACCACTTTTTCGAGGCAATCCGGGCAGATGCAATGACTGAAATTGGTGCCGGTGCGGGCATTGATGTAATGCTCGATCTGTTCCCAATAATTCTGGTCATCGCGCACTTTCTTGCAGTAGCCGCAAATGGGCAGGAACGATTCCAACTGCTGCACCTTGGTGGTAAAACCCAGGATGCGCTCGGCCACGCGCAGTCGCATCCACAGCTGATCCGGATTCACCGGTTTCTCGAGAAAATCATCCACCCCGGCATAAGCGGACGCTTGCAGGTTTTTCTCTGTCGCCACCATTTGGGTGAGCAAAATAAAGTACACGTATTCTCCGGCCCGCTGCCGGATGCGCTGGCACAGTCCGAGTCCATCCAAACGCGGCATCTGCCAGTCACTGATCACCACCCGAAAAGGGTCACGTTTAAGAATTTCCCAGGCCGCTTCCCCATCTTCCGCCACGAGCACTTCGTGACCGAGTTTCAACAGCGCCGCTTCCAGCACCCGACTGGCAATCAGATCATCTTCGGCAATGAGTACTTTCATGGAGTGGAGGTCTCAACTTGAATTCTTTCGAGCACAGGTTTCACCCTTTGCCACTCACGGTCAAGCGCGACCAAGGTCGCCGCGATCGCAGGCCAATCGCCCTGCTCGCCGGTTCGTTCCGCAGCCAGCGCAGCCGCTCGCATTTCGGCCGCCCCGAGATTGGCGCAGCTGCCCGCCAACCGGTGCGACAACGCGATGATTTCTGCTTTTTGCCTGCTCGCCATCGCGGCCGATAATTTAGCCTGCACACTCGGAACCTCACCAAGAAAAATCTCCACCACGTCCTGCAGTAACGTCCCGTGTTTACGGCCCGGCAACTCGCGCAACAGGGCGACCTGCTCTGCCTCCAGGACGCTTTCTTCCGCCATCGGCACGGCGGGAACAAATGGCACCGCCGACGCCACCCGCGCAGTGGGGATGCAAAGTTGCATGATCCGTTTCAGTTCTTCCACCCGCACGGGCTTGCTCAGGTATTCATCCATGCCGGCAGCGAGGCATTTCGCCCGGTCGCTCGGCATCGCGTAGGCGGTCAATGCAATAATCGGAATCCGCCGGGTTCGTTCCGCCGCTTCCGTGATCCGGATTTGCTGGGTGGCCGAGTAGCCATCCATGACGGGCATCTGGCAATCCATCAGGACGCCGTCGTAAAATTTCTGCGCCACCATTTTCACCGCTTCCGCCCCATTATTTGCGAAATCGATCTGGCAATCCATTCTTTGCAACATCCGCTGGAGCACCAGTTGATTGATATGATTGTCATCAACCACCAGCAGACGTAGCCCAGCGCACAAAGCGGTGCTGATTGGCTGAACAACCAAATTCGCCGCCGGGTGATTTTGCCCCGTCACTGGACAAAGAGCCTGGTGCAGTTGTGCGCCGCGAATCGGTTTATGCAGAAGAGCGGCAAAATTCTCCCGGGCGACGTCATCCAGTTGCTCCAACGGGCCGGAGGATGAAAGTAAGATCAGACGAGTCTCGCCGAGTGCGGGCTCCGCCCGGATTTGAGCCGCCAACTGCAGGCCGTTCATGCCTGGCATCGCGGGATCGAGCAAGGCCGCGGCATAGGGTTGGCCCTCGCGGCATGCCGTTTGAAGCCGAACCAATGCCTCCAGGCCCGCACTGACCGCATCAACTTGCCCACCCATCGCAGTAATCTGTCCGACGAGAATTTTGCGGCTATTGGCGTTGTCATCGACCACTAAAATTCGCGCACCAGCCAACGGCGGTGACAATAGCGCCAACGGCATCGCGGCCCCACTGGCCCCGCGGGGCAATTCGAGCTCAAACCAGAATTCCGAACCCTGCCCCTCGTCGCTCTTCACCCCGATGCGTCCGCCCATTTTTTCCACCAATTGTCGGGTGATGGCGAGACCGAGACCGGTGCCACCATAATTGCGGGTGGTGGTACCGTCGGCCTGGAAAAATGGCTGAAACAATCGCGCTTGAACGGCGGGGGAAATTCCGATGCCCGTGTCGTGCACACTCACCCGGAACCCGATGCGATCTGGCGAGGCGTCGAGCAGAATAACCCGCACGAGAACCTCACCGCTACCGGTAAACTTGATGGCATTGCCGATCAGGTTGGTGAGCATTTGTCGGAGTCGGCCCGCGTCCCCCATCAGTGTAATCGCGAGGTGTTCGTCGAAGTCACACAACAGTTCCAGTCCCTTTTCGTGCGCCCGACCGGACAGCAAGGTGAGCGTATCTTCGAAAACGGCCCGCAGAGGGAATTCCTCCGGTTCAATGCGCATTTTACCCGCTTCGATTTTGGAGAAGTCGAGGATGTCATTGATGATCTCCAGAAGATTCTCGGCACTGTGGTTGATCACGCGGCCCATCTCGCGCTGCTGGTCGTCGAGCAAACTGTCCATCAGCAGTCCGCTCATGCCAATAATGCCATTCATCGGCGTCCGAATCTCATGACTCATGTTGGCGAGGAATTCCGACTTGAGCCGCGAGGCCTCCAGCGCCTGATCACGGGCCAGGCCGAGATTGTATTCCAATTCCTTTTGTTGCGAAATGTCCTGGGTGAACATCACGATGCCGCCGATTTTGCCGCCCGACTCAAACCACGGCCGCAATTCATAACGCAGCCACTGTTTGGTGCCATCCGCCCGCTCGAATAGATCCGCCTCGGAGAGCAACACCTCACCCGCGAGACAGGTCCGATGATTTTCTTTCCAGCGTTCGGGAATATCAGGAAATACGTCGTAGTGTGAGCGCCCGATGATCGTCTGGCCAGCCAGCTTATAATCCAAAATCCATTTCTTACTCACCACGAGGTACCGCATCTCGCAGTCAAACATCGCCACCGAAGCCGGCGCGTGTTCCGCGAAAAGCCGGGTGCGTTCCTCGCTCTCCGCCAAGGCTTTTTCCAACTGCTTGCGCACGGTGATATCCTCGATCTGTGACACAAAATGCACCGGCGCTCCCGCCGCGTCCCGCACGAGCGAAGCAGTCAGCCGAACCCAGACCACATGGCCATCGCGATGAAAATAACGTTTCTCCATCTGATAGGCCCGCCGCTTGCCATCAATCAACTCCTGCACGTGCTGTAAATCGCCGTTCAAATCATCCGGGTGAGTAATTTCCTGGAAGGTCTTTTGCATCAGTCCTTCCTCGGTGTAGCCGACGATGTCGCAAATCGCCTGATTCACCCGCAACCACCGGCCATTCAGTCCGACCAACGCGATGCCCACACCCGCATCTTCAAATGCCCGGCGGAACCGTTCCTCGCTTTCACCCAGGGCATCTTCCGACCGCTTGCGTTCAGTGATATCAGTCATCACGCCAACCAGCCAGTATCCACCCGCAGCAAGTTTGGTGATCGAAACAATTTCCCGGATCCAGGTGGTCCGGTTATCGCGGATCAGATGGAATTCCTGCGTGTAACCTGGTTGATCAGATTTAAAAGCATCACGACAGCGCTGGCCCATTTCTTCTCTTTCCGGAATTTTAAATTGATCCCACACGGCGAAGCCTTGCACCGGGAGCCGCTCGCCGCACAGGCGTTCAAACAGGCCCGAAGGCTGATACACGTATTGCCAGTCCCAGTCGGTCTCCGTGAGCTTAACTTGTGCCTCCCAAACAATACAGTCGGCCTGACCAAGCACACTTTGCAACCGCTGCTCACTCGCCCGCAAACGCGCCTCGGTTTGGTGGCGTTGCGTAATATCGCGAAAGCTCCATACGCGGCCGACGATTTGATTCTGCATCCGCTGCGGGCGAGAATAGCGCTCGACAACGCGGCCATCCTTGAACGTCAACGTGTCGAAACTTTCCGCTTCGGGTTGGCGATAGAGCTCTTTCACTTTATCGATGAATTGCCCCGGTTCGGTCAGTTGCCCGAGGACCCAAGCAATCGCGCCGGCATCATCCCGGGCGGCCAGCACCGCTTCCGGCAACGCCCACAGCTCCGTGAAATTGCGATTAAAGGTTTCGATTTTCCCCTCTTTACTGACCACCAAAATACCGTCAGTGGTGGACTCAAATGCCGCGCGAGTCAGGGAGTGAGCAAGCTCGCGCGCCTGCTCCGCCTGGCGATGACTGGTGAGTTCCTGCGCGATGCCGAGAAATCCGGTGATTATTCCGGCGTCATTGCGCAACACCGTGACGCTCAAACGCACGGGTAATTTAGTCCCATCCTTGCGCACATAAGTCCACTCGCGCTCCTCGACCTGATTGAGCCGCGCACGGGCGATGAACACCTCAAACCCGGGGATAACTTCCCGTCCCAGTTCGGCACTGAGCTCGGCCGCGCGTGCGACGACTTCCGTTTCATCATGGATGACCACCGGCGTTAATCGGCCGACCACCTCCTCGCTCCGGTAACCGAGCATTTTCTCCGCCCCATGATTAAAAGTTTCTATGATTCCATCGGGTGCGGTCGAAATGATGCTGTACGTTGTGCCGTTGAGCACGGCGGTTTGAAGGAGATTGACCGCAGCCAGCGACCGTTGCGCACGCTCCAACTCGGCCGTGCGCTCCTGCGCCAACCGTTCCGCGCGTTGCCGAAAAGTTTGCAGGCCCATGACAAGACCGGCGAGCAAGAGCGTCGCAATCGCAAAGCTCGCGGCCGCCCACACCAGTGACGATGCGCCGACCGCCGGATACTTGGATCCGTGATTCCAGCCGAGTTGAAAGCGCTGCCCCGCGAGTTCAATCTCCGTCACGCGCTCAAACCTGAGCGAGCTATTTTTCGCCCCCTCCACGGACGCGTAAAGGCGGTGTGCCACGTCGATCCCTCCCGTCTCAAAAAATTGCATCTGCAGCATTTCCTCCTGAGAGCCTAGAATCCCCTGAAGAAAATCCTCGGTGACAAACGCCGCGTTGATCCAACCCTGCAAAGCCCCCTGTCTTTCCGCCACGGTCCGGATCGCAGCCCCCTTGTGATAAAGTGGCAGAAAAAGCAAAAAGGCCGGCCGGTGCCGCACGTCCTGCACCAAAGTAATCCGGCTACTCATGCAAGGTTCGCCAGTATCGCGTGATCGATTCGCCGCCATTCTCCGGCTGCTCTCACTGGCCAAATCAAGACCGAGCGCCTCGCCGTTGCTGGCCACGGGCTCGAGATACGTAATCACGTAGTGCGCTGTCACGGGTGAGGCCGGCACTCCGGGCACCGGATAGATCTTAAAATCCGCCGCCCCATCCGCCCTGACCCGATTCAGAAAAGCATCCACTTCTCCCGACTTTACCTGATACACCACCCCGAGGCCGTTAATTCCCGGATAGCGCTTCGCCAATTGCAAAGAGCCCACATAGGCCTGCCATTCGTCTCGCTCAACCGAAACGGACGCCGCAAAGAGACTCACCCCGCCGCGCAACGCCTCTTCATAAGTTGTCATCCGCGCCAAAATACTTTTTTCGGCCGCCGCGATGCGTTCGCCAAAAAGTTCCTCCGCGTTCTTGAATGTCTCGCGCTGGGAGGTCGCAAAAACCCAGCCGCTCAACATCCAACCCACCAGCAGCACCGCCACTGGCAGGCGGCTGTTCCGCTCAGTGCCAAACACCGGCAAAACCAGCGCGGTGATCGTGACGGCGGCCAGAAATACCTGCAGGTTGAGCAAATCCTGATTGGCGTTGCCAGTCGTGAACGGCCCATGACCAAAATGGGCGGCCGCGATTCCGGCGATTGACACCAGTAACGCCACCAACCTCGCTCCCGGCGCGCCGAACCAGGTCATCGCCAGCAACAACACTGGAAAAATCGCAAAAATAAAAGCCGCCCCACGAGGCAGCATAAATGAGAACCAGGTAACCCCGGTTGCCGCCGCCAATAAAAGGATGGCCTTACCAGCCTGGCCGAAGTTGACCGTACGGGCAAGGTGCACCAGGGCCGGACAAGCCAACAAGAACGGCAGCACCGTCAAAGCTCCGAGCGTATCTCCGGTCCACCAGGTGACCCACAATTTTCCGGCAAAATCCATCGGCACCGCCCCGAAAAAAAGCAGCGCCGCCACGCCCACCGTCGCGCTCGCCACCGGCGCCAACAGGGAGGCAACGAGGCAGTTCATCAGCACCCGCATCTCCGGCATTCCTTTCCATCGCGCCTGCACCTGTTGCCACAGCCACGCACCCACGAGCGCTTCCAGTGTGTTACCCGCCGCGATCGCCAGCGCCACTCCGTTCGGAACATTGGTCAAAGCATTCGCCAGAAATGCTCCGAGTGCGACCGCCGGCCACATCCTGCGTCCCGACACGATTAATAACCAAATCGATAAACCGGTCGCCGGCCACACGGGCGAAACGTTACCGTGGATGGTGGCCAAAATTAAACCCAGCTTCGCCAAGGCAACATACGCGGCCGCCCCCGCCACACAGGTCAGCAGCCAGTTTAGCCAGGGCGATCGGGGTGGCGTGGAAAAATGTGTTTTCAAGCAATTGGACCCACGTCGGAAATGCCGCGAATAAGGCCCGGTCTGCCGGCTGAAATCGAACCTAATAAATATCTTAAATTGGCGCAATCACTCAAGGTTGCCCTGCCGCTCACTGCTGGATCTGGATTCATCGGGCCGCAGAAATAGAGATTAATTTATCGAGCGCTGGTTTCACCCGCTGCCACTGGTGATCGAACTCGGCCAGAGCAGCCTCAATTGCAACCCAGTCGCCTTGCTCGGCCATCGTTTCAACGGACAACGCGGCGGCGCGCAGATCAACCGCCCCGAGACTGGCACAACTGCCAGCCAACCGATGTGACAAAGTCGTTATTTCCAAATTCTCCCGGGCCGCGAACAGGACTTTCAGTCGGGCCTGCGCCAGGGGAATCTCCCGCTGGAAAATCTCGATCAAATCCAACAGTAAAGTGTCATGAGTGCGTCCCGGCAGATCCCGCAGTTGCGCAATTTGCCCGGCGTCCAATTCGCAGGGTAGAAAGTCCGGCGCCGTCCCACTGGACCCCGCCGGCTCCGCCCCCGGCCCCACCGGACGATAGCGGAGCAAGCTTCGTTTCAATTCTTCAACCCGGAGTGGTTTGCTCAGATAATCATCCATGCCGGCATCAAGGCATTTCGCGCGGTCACTCGGCATCGCGTAGGCGGTCAGGGCAATGATCGGGAGCCGCCGCGTCTGCCCTGCCGCTTCACTCAGTCGGATTTGCTCCGTCGCCGAGTAACCATCCATCACGGGCATCTGGCAGTCCATCAGCACCGCATCGTACCGCTTCAGACCCACCATGCGCACCGCTTCCGCACCATTGTTCGCAAAATCCACGCGACAACCCATTTTTTCCAGCAGCCGTTGAATCACCAATTGATTGGTCGGATTATCATCGGCCACCAACAGCTGCAGGTTGCCAGACCAATCCGACACGCTCGGTTGCGACAGCGTCCTGGCCGTTACGGCCACCTGACCGAGCACCTGGCTTAACGTGTGATGCAGTTGGCCTGCGCGGACTGGTTTGCTAAGGAATGCAGAAAAAATCTCCCGCGCCACATCATCTGGCTTCACCAACGGACCCGCCGAGGAAAGCATGAGGAGCCGGGTGTCAGCAAAGGCCGCTTCACTGCGGATGCGTGCGCCCAACTGCTGACCGTCCATTTCGGGCATATGCCAGTCGATCACCGCGACCGCGTAAGGCTCGCCCACCTGCCGTGCAGTATTGAGCAGGACCAGGGCGGAGGAACCACTGCTAACGGCATCGACCCGGGCACCCATGGCCGTGATCTGACCGGTGAGAATCTTAAGGTTGGTGAGATTATCATCGACCACCAGAACGCGAATATCGGCCGGCAATGGCGGCGGCTGAGCCTGCGGACGGCGGCTGCCCCGGAGCAAATCGAGCTCGAACCAAAACTCCGAACCCCGCCCCTCCTCACTTTGCAGACCGATCTTGCCGCCCATGAGCTCCACAAGTTGCCGGGTGATCGCCAGACCAAGCCCCGTGCCGCCATAGATGCGCGTAGTCGAACCGTCGGCCTGGGAAAAGGCCTGAAACAAACGTGCTTGGATCGCGGGCGGAATGCCGATGCCGGTATCGTGCACGCTGACCCGTATCCGGACGCGATCCGATTCCTCCGCCACTAATTTCACTCGCACGAGTACTTCGCCCTTCGCCGTGAACTTAATCGCATTGCCCGCCAGATTAGTGAGCATTTGACGGAGTCGACCCGCGTCACCCAGCAGCATGGGGCCGAGCCGGTCGTCTAAATCACACAGCAGTTCCAATCCCTTCTCGTGAGCCCGGCCCGACAACAGTGCCAGCGTGTCCTCAAACACCGGCCTCAGCTCAAACTCCTCCGGCTCGAGTCGCATTTTACCTGCCTCAATCTTGGAGAAATCCAAAATATCATTGATGATTTCCAACAGATTTTCCGCGCTGGCGTTAATCACCCGGCCCATCTCGCGCTGTTTCTCATCGAGCGCACTGTCCAACAGCAAACCGGTCATGCCGATGATGCCATTCATCGGCGTGCGGATTTCATGGCTCATGTTGGCGAGAAATTCTGACTTGAGCCGCGAACCTTCCAGCGCCTGATCGCGGGCCTGCGCCAGGCTGACCCCGAGTTGCTTGCGCTCGGTAATGTCAGTGCGAATCGCAATATAATGCGTGGGCTTTTTATTTGGCCCGATGATGGGCACGATCGACGTGTCCACCCAATAATTACTCCCATCCTTCGCGCGATTGCATATTTCACCGTGCCAGACGTTCCCACCGGCAATCGTGCGAAACATCTCCGTGAAAAATTCCTTGGGGTGGTGCCCGGAATTGATCAACCGGTGGTTCTTGCCGAGTAATTCTTCCCGGCGGTACTGACTGACGGCGCAGAATTTTTTGTTCGCGTGAATGATCAAGCCTTGGAGATCGGTCACGGCCACGAGCGCGTGCTGGTCGAGGGCAAACCGCTGCTGTTCCAACTCGGTCAGTGCCCGATGCATCGCCAACTCCGCGTTCTTTCGCTCCGTGATGTCCGTGCGGTAACTGACATAACGAATGGGTTTTCCATCCGGGCCGGGAATCGGCACGATGGTCGTGTCCAACCAGTGGCGGGTACCATCCTTCGCGCGATTGCAAATCTCACCATGCCACATCTGGCCGGCACCAATCACGCGATACATTTCGCCGAAAAATTCCTTGGAATGATGACCGGATTTTACCACCCGGTAATTTTTCCCGAGCAGCTCTTGCCGGGAATACTGGTGCAACGCACAAAGCTTGTCGTTCACAGAAAGAAAATTTCCCTCCAGATCGGTCACTGCGACCAAGGCGTGTTGATCGAAGGCAAACTGCAATTGCTTCATTTCCGCCGTGCTCGCACGCACCGCCGCCTCCGCGACGCGACGCGCGGTCACATCCCGAAAACTGCATACTAATTGTCGCTGCGGGTCTGCCACCGCGCCGATCAACTCCGTATTTATTTCAATCCAGGCCAGAGAACCGTCGGCCTTGTGTACGCCCATCACCACATCGCGCTGGACCACGCCAGTGCGGAGCGTCGCGATCGCTGGGTGCTCAGAACCGGGAAACACCGAACCATCCTCGCGCACGGTCCGCCAATTTGGATCGAGCGAGGTCCGCCCGGCGATTTGATCGCGGGTTAGCCCGAGAATACTCGCCGCCGCCGGATTGGCTTCGAGAATCACCCCCTGCGCATCCTGCAAAACCAACCCTTCCGACATGGACGCAAAAGTTCTCTCCAACTGAGTTCGCACCGCCTGCAGCGCCACCTCCGCTTGCTTGCGCTCCGTGATGTCGGTGATGAAACCGTGCCAGAGAATATTGCCGTCGGCCTCCCGCTCTGGGATCGAATTCCCCAGCACCCACCGCACGGTGCCGTCCGCATGCCGCACGCGAAAATCGCGCATCCACGGTTGCATCGTCTGCGCCGAAATCTGAATCGATTCCATCACTGCCGCCAAATCGTCCGGATGGATCATGGCAAAAACTTTGCTCGCATCCTCGCGAACTTCCTCCGGCGAGACTTTATAAATTCGCCGAATCCGCTCACTCGCGTAGGGAAACGCGTAGCGCCCATCGGACCGGAGCCGCAGTTGAAAGATCATCCCAGGCACTTGCGCCGCCAGTTTGCCCATGCGCGTGCTCAGCTCTTCGCGCGCGGCTTCGGACGCTTTTTGCGTGGTGAGATCCCGCGCGATTCCGAGAAACCCGGTGATCACCCCTTGATTGTTCCGCAACGCCGTGACGTTCAGGAGCACCGTGAGTCGCGAGCCATCTTTTCGCACGTAGGTCCATTCGCGTTCTTCCGTTGAACCCATTTGGGCGAGCGTAATCAAAGCTTCGAAACCAGGCTCGACCCGACGACCGAAATCGCTCGTCAATTGCGCCGCGCGGGCGACCAACTGCGTCCCGACATGGAGTATGAGCGGCGTCTGCCGATCCACCATTTCCTCGCGCGTGTAGCCGAGCATTTTTTCCGCTCCGGCGTTAAACACCTGAATGATCCCATTTGGCGTAGTCGCAATGAGACTGAAATCCGTGCCATCGAGCACGGCTCGTTGCAATTGGTTCACCGAGACCAAGGCCTCTTCGGCGGTCTGCCGGGCTGCCGCCGCCCGCCGGGCCATCATCAGCGAGGCACCCATGAGCCCCAACGCAATCATGCAGCCCATCACCTCCATCGTCCCGAGTCCCTTCTCGATTGCTGAACGATCCCGGGTCCGCTCCACGAGCAAAATATTCTCCTCACGCTTGATCGTGTCAGCCAGATTCACCAACGCAATCGAAGCCGCCGTCGGTTGAGCTAGGAGATATTTTGCGGCCGCATCCGCGCCGCCTTCCTTTCTCACCCGCATAAGATTTGAGCTCTGGCCGAATTTCCCCTCGGTCAACTGCGCGAGCAATTGCACCCGAGCCAACTGCCTGGAGTTATCAGCCACCAGTTGCCGCAGCTTCTCCAACTGTCCCATCGCCTCGGTGCGGTGAAACTCATCGCGGGACTGGAAGGAATCAGCCCCGGTCAAGACATAGCCCCGAGCGGAGGACTCCATGCGAGCAATCTCCGAAACAAAATAATCCACCGTCCCACGCACGTCATAGGTATGCGTCACGAGCCGGTTCGCCTCGTTAAGCTCGGCGCTACTCTGCAGTAAAATTACCCCGATGGAAAGGAGCATGCCCAAAGCGGCCGCCATAAACGGCAGCGCCCATGAATCCGTTTTCGAGCCACCCCCGGAACGACGAATCAGGGCAAAAGCCAATAACAATACACTGCCCATCGTAGGCAGCGCCATGCCCCGATAGACGCTGGTTTCCCCACCCGCCAACCGAACCGAAATAAATAGAGCCAGCGGCAGCAGGGCAAAAGCCAACGCCACTCCACCCATGACCGGCAGCAGCCACCGCCTTTTCCAACCCGTGGCCCTAACGAGCAGCGAACAACCCACCAACATCATCGCCGTCGCCGCATGCGGCGCCATCCGTCCCGGCCGAGTGAGTGCTGGTACAAAATCATGTCGCCAAAAAATCTCGTCGATCCCCAACGAGCGGCCAAAAATAAATTGCGCCAATACCAGTCCGCATATCGCGACCACCAGCGCACCGCAAAATCGAGCCAACCCCACCCCTCCACCCGCCACTGCCCACAATCCCGTCGCGCTCAATATCAGGCAGACCGCCGTGTTCATCACCATGGGGGAACCGGCGACTGTAAAGGTCGTCAGAATTTGCACGCCCGATACCCACCCCGCGACCACGGTCAAGCCGATGGCGGCGACCAAAGAACCGGTCAAACGCAGCCACTGAGCTTCAGACGAGAATCGTTGTAAACGAAAGGCGAACACAGTCGGAACCCCACTAATATCGGCGCGAAGCCGTGCTGCTGAAGAGCAACCGCACTCAACCACGGCAATCCCACCGAAACAATCAGCTACCCGTCATCAACTGAGTCGAGAACCATCGCCAACTTCACCAGCGATAATTCAAGTGTGCCCCAATAATCGCTTTAATTCAGCACTATCCGTAACCGGCCGTTGGCAGCTGAAATCCTCACAAACATAAGCGGTAGCGCGGCCCTCCAGCGGTTTCATCTCCGCGAGGTACGGTCTTCGGCTCGCCAGCCAGCGCTGGCCTTCCGCCCCATCCGCGCAAAGCAACACTCGACGCAGTCCCTGCTTTTCGTGCACGACCGCGGCCAATGCGCGAAAATCGGCCTTCGCCAGATCACCCGCCAACACCACCGTACGTGGTTCCGTCAGCGCCAGCTCAAACGCACTTAGCAACTGCGGCAGCGCCTGCGGAACCCGACTCCATTGTGAGCGCAAAGCGTCGATCGTTTTTAACGCTCTCTCTCGATAACTGATTTTTGTGGACGGGGTGCCTTGGCCGGGCGACTTCAGCCGCGGCGGAGGTCGCGTGACTGACCCTGGGGTCGCAGCAGCGAGCAACGGGGTGCCCGGACCAATACCGGGTTTGCAGCGAGCAAACAACGGTCCATTACCCCCGCCAATCATCCAATCCAGCCGCATCAAATTCATCGCCGCCACGGAATTTGGCGCGGGCTCCGCGCCGTCGTAATCTTCCTTAAGCCGAACAATCACTGTCGGATCATCGGCGCGGGAATTGAAATATCCGCCGCGCCCGCCCTGAGGCTGCCCAACCGGATCCTCATCCCAAAAGAGTTCGTCCATTTTGTCCTGCAACTTCACCGCCCATTGCAGCCAGCGACTCTCAAACCCCGCTTCGTAAAGATCTAGCAAACCTTGGATCAAATACGAATAATCTTCCGCGAAGCCCTCGATGTTACTCCGTCCTTCCCGCCAACTGCGATAGAGCACGCCCGTCACCGGGTCGAACAACTCACGCTCAATAAACTCCGCCGCCCGCGTCGCCTGATTGAGGTAGGCGGCCCGTGCTTCTTCTTCGCCGCCCAGCACCTGGCAACCCTTCGCCAACGCTGAAATCATCAACCCATTCCATGCTGTGATTACCTTATCATCGAGGTGCGGCCGTGGCCGCTTCGTCCGGACCATCCGTAATTTCTCCAGACAGCCAAGCAATTTCACGCTCGCCGTTTCAACGTCCAAATCGAATTCCCGCGCCGTCACCGAGAGCGACTGCCGCTGCCGGAGAATGTTTTTTCCAACGAACTCCTGCTGCGGATCATGGGCGACGTTCCCTTCCGCCTTCACCCCAAAGTGCGCACAGAAAAATGCCGCATCCGCGCCTAAAACTCCCTCAATCCCCTCCTTCGTCCAAACATAAAACGCCCCCTCCGCGTGCTTGGGTTTTTCTGTTGTAGGGCTGGCGCTTGCGCCAGCCTCCGAACGGCTCGGCGCAAGCGCCGGCCCTACATTCGGAGGTAAGACGCTATCCGCATCCTCCGCCGAATAGAATCCGCCGTGCGGTCCCGTCAGATCACGTTGCACGTATTCAAAGATTCCCCGCGCCATCCACGCGAACACCTCGCGTCCCGTGGCCTGTTTTGCTTCCAGATAATTTAACGCAATCTGCGCCTGGTCGTAGAGCATCTTTTCGAAGTGCGGCACGAACCACTCCTCATCGACCGAGTACCGGTGGAATCCACCGCCCACGTGATCGTGCACTCCGCCTTCCGCCATCTTCTGCAGCGTGTGCTCCGCCATTTTCACGGCCGCTGCCCCGAGCTCGGATTGCGCGCCTTGCAACGACGCGATGCGAAAAAGAAAATTAATGACCGACCCGCGCGGAAACTTTGGCGCTCCGCCAAATCCGCCCCACTGAGCATCGTACCCTTCATAGAAATACTGGTAACATTTCTCAAATGCATCTCCTGCCGCCTCATGTAATGGCGCGAGTTGGGCGGAATCGGCCGTGATTTCTCGCGCGCCACCTTCCGTCGCATAGCGTCGCAACGATTGCACCATTTCCTCTGCGCCGGTTTCAATTTTTTCCCGGTCTTCCTGCCAATGACGGGCAATCGCTTTGAGCACCGAGACAAATCCCGGCCGGCCATGCCGATCATCCGGCGCAAAATAAGTGCCGCCATAAAACGGTTTCCCCTCCGGCGTCAGCCAGACACTCATCGGCCAGCCACCATGCCCCAACGTTTGTTGCACGTACGTCATGTACACCCGGTCGAGATCGGGCCGCTCCTCGCGATCCACTTTCACCGCCACAAAATCCCGATTAAGGACTTCCGCCACTGCCGCATTTTCAAACGACTCGTGCGCCATGACGTGACACCAATGACACGTGGAGTAGCCAATGCTCAGGAAAATTGGTTTTTGCTCAGCCCGGGCCTTCGCCAAGGCTTCCCCGCCCCAGGGAAACCAATCCACCGGATTTTCCGCGTGTTGGCGGAGGTAAGGAGATTTTTCGGCGGCGAGGCGGTTCAACATCAGATTGAATCACACCAAACCCGACCCTTCAAGCCAGCGCAAACAACCTCGCCCAGCGAAAAACAGACGACCTGGCATCGCCGCATTTTCATAGTCTGCCCTGTCTCGACTAATGGCCGACGTCATCAAACGCTTTAGGATTGAGCGAAAAACTTTCGGCACCCAATTTTATTCCTCATCGGTCACGATCCGACGATAAACGAGCGAGAACCCCGCTCTTACCCTCATTCCTCATGAATTCACCCTGCAATTTTTTCTCTGCCGGCTCGGTGGCCACACTTTTCCTTGCACTAACCTCCGCCCTGCTGGCAGCCGCCGAGCCGGTGGCCGCGTTGCCCGAATGGCAGGACCCGTCCGTCCAGCACGCCGGCGTCGAAGCTCCCTTCGCCACGATGACGATCTTCGCCGATGCCGCGTCGGCCCAAACCATGGACCGCGCGCACTCCCCGTTTTTCCAATCGTTGAACGGCCCATGGAAATATCACTGGTCCGCCACGCCCGCCACGCGCGTACCGGAATTTTGGCGCACTGATTTTAATGACGCGGCCTGGAATACCATTCCCGTCCCGGCAAATCCCGAAATCGAAGGCTACGGCATTCCGATTTATACCAACATCACGTATCCGTGGAAAACAGCCAACCCACCCGTCATCCCCGCGGATTCACTCAATCACGTCTCATCCTACCGGCGTTCGTTCACCGTGCCGTCGACGTGGAACGGTCGGGAAATTTTCCTGACCTTCGACGGGGTTAATTCGTTTTTCTATCTTTGGCTCAACGGCGAGAAACTCGGGTTCAGCAAGGATGCCCGCACGCCCTCAACTTTCCGTCTGACCCCGCACCTTCATGCCGGGGAAAATCAAATCGCCGTTGAAGTCTTCCGCTGGAACGACGGTTCCTACCTCGAAGATCAAGATTTCTGGCGACTGAGCGGCATCATGCGCAACGTCACGCTGTGGTCCACGCCAACCGTGCACGTGCGGGATTTCACCGTCCGCACCGATCTCGACGCCACGTACCGCGACGCGATACTCACGGTCACCGCCGAAACAAAAAATTTCAGCACCGCCGACCGCATCGCCAGTGTGGCCATCACCCTGCTCGACCCCGCCGGCAAACCAATCCTGGAGCGCGCCACGACCGCAGAACCAATCAAAGCGAGCGGCTCCACGGAATTCAAACTCAATGCGCCCGTCGCGAACCCGCTCAAATGGTCCGCGGAAATTCCGCAACTCTACACCTTGCTGCTCACGGCCAAGGACGAGACGGGTCAGGTCTTGGAAACAATTCCGTGGCGTGTCGGTTTCCGCACGATGGAAATCAAAAACGGTCAACTCCTGATCAACGGTCAAGCGACACTTTTTCGCGGCGTAAATCGCCACGAGTGGGACCCGGATACCGGCCAAGCCATGACGCGTGAGCGCATGCTTCAAGACATCCGCTTGATGAAGCAAAACAACATCAACGCCGTGCGCAGTTGCCACTACCCGAACGTCCCGGAATGGTACGCACTCTGCGACGAATACGGCCTGTACGTCATCGACGAGGCGAACATCGAGTCGCACGGCATGGGTTACGAGGAACGCACATTGGCCAAGGTGCCCGCGTGGGGCCCGGCACAACTCGATCGCACGATCCGGATGTTCGAACGCGATAAGAATCACGCGTGCATCATCACCTGGTCACTCGGCAACGAGGCGGGTTTCGGCGAAAATTTCATCCGCGATTATCAGTGGTTGAAGCAACACGACTCCACCCGACCCGTGCAGTATGAAAATCCCCGCAGCGCTGAAACCTCCGACATCGTTTGCCCAATGTACCCGGGCGTTGAGTCGGTCCGTAATTATGCGGCGCTCCCGCGGACAAAACCTTTCATCATGTGTGAATACGCGCACGCGATGGGCAACAGTTCCGGCGATGTCTGGGCGTACTGGAACCCGATTTACGAAGGTCTGCCCCATTTGCAGGGCGGCTATATTTGGGACTGGGTCGACCAAGGTCTGCGTACTCCGGTGCCGGCCTCCCGCAAAATCGAACCCTTGGACAATCCAAAATCCTTGCCGCTCGATCCGGCGCTGGGCACATTTTTTGCCTACGGAGGGACGTTCGGCCCGCCTGATGTCACCAGCGATGGTAACTTCTGCGCGAACGGTCTGGTGAACGCCGACCGCGTGCCTCACCCGGGTCTCGCCGAGGTGAAAAAAGTTTATCAGCCCATTCAAATGCGCGCCGGGGATCTCACCAAAGCCGAAATCGAAATCAAAAATTGGTTCGATTTTCTATCCGCCGAAACCTGGCTCACCGCCGACTGGCGCGTCGTCGCGGAAGGCAAAGTCCTGCAACAAGGTCGCCTCGCCGACCTGACTCTTGCCCCTCGTGAAATGAAGAAGGTGGCCTTGTCCTTGCAGCCCATCGCACCGACCCCCGGCATGGAATATTTTCTCGAAGTCAGCTTTAAGCTCAAAAATCAGACCCCTTGGGCCGATGCGGGACACGAGGTTGCCTGGGAACAATTCCAACTACCGGTAAGCGCACCGGCATTGAGTGTCCGCAGCGACAGCGGGCCCGCGCTGAAAGCGGAACAAAGCGCTGATCAAATCGTGGTCACCGGAAGCAACTTCAGCGCGGCGGTATCGAAACAGACGGGGTTACTGATCTCACTCAAGAGTGGCGAAACGGAATTGCTGCAAGCACCCCTCGGGCCGCACTACTGGCGCGCGCCCGTCGACAATGATCGCGGCAGCAGCATGCCAAGCGTCGAACCGAGCAAAAGTTTCTGGAGTCCCGGCGGCATGGGACTCTGGCGCAAAGCCCACGAAACGTGGGAAGCCCGCTCCGTCAGCGTGCGGCCTCTCGGTTCGAACGCGGTGGTGATCACCGTTGACGGCTGGATCAAGGCCTTCGAGTGCGCGCAACAAATTGTTTGGACAGTAACCAGCAACGGCGAAGTCGCCGTCTCCACCACCTGGTTGCCCGGCGAAAAATCCCTGCCCGAAATGCCACGCTTCGGCATGCAGACCACGCTGAGGGCCGGTTTCGATAATCTTACTTGGCTCGGCAAAGGCCCGCAGGAGACCTACGCGGATCGGCAAGCCGCGCGCGTCGGGCTGTATCATGGCAAAGTGAAAGACCAGTACTTCGATTACATCAAGCCACAGGAAACCGGCAACAAGGTCGGAGTCCGCTGGCTCGCGCTAACCGACGCCCAAGGTCGCGGCGTGCTCGCCATCGGTCAACCATTGCTCAGCGCCAACGCGCTGCACGCCAGTACCGACGATCTATTCTGTGCGACGAACAAAGAGAATTATTATTCCTACCTGCTGCCAAAACGTGAAACGGTGACCCTTAACTTGGATCTCCAGCAACGCGGGCTCGGCGGCGATAATTCTTGGGGCGCCTTGCCGCACGAAGCCTTCCGCTTTTCCGTCTGGCCCACCACCTATTCCTATCGCCTGCAGGTGTTGCACGGCGGTGAAGATTTGGCCGCGCTCGCTCGCACCAAATAGCCGCCCGACGGGATTAACCGGGGTGATCCGCACCCCGGTTTCCCGCAGTTGCGAGCTCCTGCCTGAATCGTTCGGCCGTCGTTCAGACTGCCACGGCAAGCGGAGCAGCCGCGGGGAAATCGAC
>JANYFP010000518.1 GCA_025362555.1 Verrucomicrobiota bacterium | reverse complement strand
ATTCGAAGGGGAGCGAAGGTTCGGACTAAAGTAAGTTGAAACAGACAATAGCCACCTCACAGACGCTTCAAGAGCCGCTCTAAGCCGGAAGAATTCAGTTGAGAGCCTGGTGTTGAGGGCTGAGCGACCAATCTTTGCAGCAAATGAACAATACTCAAAGCTCGACTGCTTCGGTCACTGTTTGGTTCGATTCTCAACACTCGACTCTCAGCTCTCAACTGAAGGGCTAAGCTCACCTTAGTTCAGGTTGGTTTTTTGGAATGAGGAAGGCGTCTCTCACTCGGATTACCAATGGCGCTGAGGGGAAGGCTTTCTTTCCGTGACCACCGATTTCACCTTCTTTCCGAGCCTTCGCGCCCTTCCCCTCCTTCGCGAGACAAATTCTGATGTGTTTGCGCTATTCTCTCTCGGATCCTCATGCGCCGAGGCCGCCCCCTTCGCGAAGGCTTCGGCGGGCCGAGTCGGAGGACAAGCCGGGTCAGCGACCCCGGCTACAGGTGGAAAGGCACGCAGTGATTGTCGAGAAACCACTCACGCGCACAGAATCGCCACGCCGCCCGCCGCGCGGACGGGCTCGAACCAAGCCAGCGGCTCTGCATCTCGGCCGAATTCGGGACAGGCCTTGACTAAGAGTTCGCGCAGACTCTTCCGTGCGCGTGCAATGCGGCTTTTTACCGTGCCAACGCTGATGCCAAGCTCCGCAGCAATCTCGTCATAGGATCTGTTCAAGGAATTTCTCAACGTTAGAATCTCGCGTGGGCGGGCCTCCAACTGCTCCATGCATTGAGCGACCAATTCTGAGAATTCACTCGAGACGGCCTCGCGGGCCGGACCCGCAGCCTCCGTGGCCACGATTTCGGAAAAGCTGTGGCCGTTTTCGTCCCCGGCATGGCAGTCGAGCGAGATGGTCGAGTGGCGACGACGGCGGAAAAAGTACCAGTAGCGATTGCGCGCCAGATTGAGTGTGATGCAATGCAGCCAGCTGGCCAGTGAGGAGTCGCCGCGAAATTTGGCGAGTGCCCGATAGGCCCGGATGAAGGCATCCTGGGCGATCTCCTCGGCGTCTGCGCGATTTTTGAGCATCGCGAACGCCACTCCAAAAAGGCGCTTCCGATGCCGGCTCATGATCTCGACGAACGCGGTTTCGTCTCCGCTATTGAACCGCTGAACCAAGGCGGCGTCATGCAGTGCCGCCTCCCGTGAAAGGGCGGCGCGGTCGGTGACCTCGGCGTCCTGATGGTTGACGTGGCCGGAGGAAAACGAGGAGTCGGAGAGTGAGATCATTCCCCAGATTAGCGGAAATCGTTTCCGGTGGACATGGGGTGTTGTGCTAGGTCGTTAATAAAAAATGCCCGTCACACCTCGATGTCATGACCTGACCCAGATTAGCTTTAGCCGACTTCACTGAGGCCGGTCTGTGACTGGGTGAGTAAATTCTAACGAAGATCAACCCCGCCGTTTACTTCCTGCCAACCCAGGGTGCCAGTTAGCACCTGCTGGCGCCCTCGGGATCGTCCACCGGCCTTCACTGGAGCGATTGTCCGTCGTCTCGGTTCGCCGTCGCGTTCGTGTGAAGGGGGCGGTCTTGGCGAAATCGGGAGGTCGGGTTCCCCCTTTCAGTTTCCGCCAATTGTGATTGGGCGATCGTCTAGCTCCTAGCAAGCAGCTCACTATGCCGAGCTGTAGATGGGGCTTTACGTCCCGATCTTGGACGCACGAAGGAAATGCGGTATTCGAATCGGGGCATAAAGCTCACTCCTACAGCGGCGCTTTTTCTCGTCGCAGGCAAAACGCGTTTTGCAGTCGAGACTGAATGCTCCCGGCTTAGCTGCAACCGGCTGCGCTGAGTCCGGTTCAGTGAAAAGCCACGACTCCGTCGTTTCAGGAGGAATGCGGCTTATCCCAAACAGGCTTGCCGGATTCGGTTGGCGCGGACTTAGGGGCGTTTTTATGCGTTGGTCGACGCGGGTTGTTGGCGGCCTTTCGCTGAAATGCCGCAATCGCTTTGATCGCGTCGGACTCTGGTGCTGGGGCGGTGATTTTTGGAAAATGTTCGGCGCCCGATTTTGTTTCGATCATCGTGCTTGAGTCACGAACGTGTTCGACAGGTGTGGAGCGGGTCTCGACCGATGGGTGACTTGGTTGCTCCGGTGAGACGGCGGTTAGCTGACGTTCCGCGTCGAGCCAGATCGCCGCGTCGCGGTAGGTCGGGCAGCCTTGGCCGTTCCAGATTTCCTTGGCGCGGCGGGTGATTTCATCGTAGGTGGGTGAATGGTTTTTTTTCATAGGGGAAATAGGTGAAAGAGCCGCGTCGCTTGGGAATATTTCCGGTGCGATTCGCCGTAGAATGGATGGGCGGCATTAATCCGCGGAGCGACTGAGGATGTTAGCGGTTACCTGTTTTCGACCCGGTGTACGTGGTTAATTTTTGGTGCGCATGCCGCCTGCGAGATAGACGATGAGGACAATGAGGAGCACGAGACCAAGTCCGCCGCCCACCATGGGGCCGCCAACATAGAACCCACCTCCGCCAAACAACAAAATAAGAAGTATGATTAGTAGGATTGGATTCATTAACATAAATTAGTTCATCCCTACAGTTACTGCTATGGGGCGTTCCCCTACGTTCCCCGAACTCGGTGAGTGCGAGGACCAGATTTATGTTTCCAATTTTTGATTCAGAGAGGCTACGCACGATCTAAGATAAGGTTAACACCCCGTGGTGCATTTCATGAGGAGAAAGTATGATCGTGGAATAATTATCATGAGCAGACCTTCGAACTATTTGATCCTATCATTGGGTTTATCTTACTCTAAACCGGCGAATAAAACGTGGCGGTCTTTCCTCGGGGGAAGGGCGGTTTATATTTTTGCGGCCATGCTTGCTTTGGCGGCGGCCGGGCGAGCGGCAGCGGAATCGGCGCCGGCAGAGAAAGTTGAGACCGTGGCCACTCCGGGCCCAGGACTATTTCCAGCCGAGGTTCCGTTTGGTTTCGGTGATGATGAGTTGATCATTCCGGAGATCTTTACGAGCCACCTGCCGTTTACGCTGCCGAAATATGCTTTCCGCCTCAGGGTGAATCCTCATCTGGGCGATCTCCGGAACAAGGATCGCTTACGCGTCAGTACGGGCGTTCGTTACGGGCTCACGGAAAACTGGGAAGTGGGGGTGGGCAGCGATTTGTATTTTAGTCATGGATACGGAGAAATCCCTTCCTTCGACAGTCGGGGTGCGGCAAATCTCCGACTGAGCACAAAAGTGAATCTTGGTCAGCCTTGGTTGGCCGGCTGGAATGTCGGGACGGGTTTCGAGTACGCTTTCCCGACGGGACATCCGCCGGCGGAATTAACCGATGGGCTGCGTCATTTTTCGCCTTTCATCACTTTCTCACATCGGTTGGAAACGCATCGAAATATGCGGATATTCTGGGGCCTCCGAGTCGACGAAGTACAACATACGTCCTTCCCGGGCCAATTTGGCCGCAACGCGTTCCAGGAAAGTTCATCGGGCATCACGGGCGGGTGGGTAATCGATCGCAAGAATATGCATTATACGTTTGAAGCATCCCTCGACACGACGCGAATTCTCGGCCGCACGGAGGAGGAGATTTTTTCGCTTCGCCCGGGAGTGATGTGGGAAATCCCTTCGCGTCTTGGGCCGCAGGTTAAGGGCCACTGGGTAGTCGGCGGCGCGGTGAATAGCACCACCGGCCCTGGCGGGACCAGTTTGGGCGCGTCATTTAGACTGAGCTACACTCGGGATATCAAGCCACGCGCCCATCAGTCATCCGTTACGCCAACCCCGTAAAGTGGCAGGCGAAGAATTTTGTCTCCCGAGGGTCAATCTCTCCCGAGCTTGTCGTGGACTGTGAGTAGAGTCGAACGGCTCCGGCTTGGTTGGGTGTGGGCGGCGTGCCCCCTCACCCCGCTGTCTGTGGCCATGCCTCGCGGGGTGAGGGCACCCCGCCCACATCCAACCAAGCGGAGTAATGCTCGTTTGACCAAATGCCCCGGCTCTTGCTCCGGGGATGTTTACTCGAAAGAAATTTTCCGACTAGGAGTGCACGAACTCAGCGCAAATCCACGATCATTTTCCCCACGTTCGTGCCCTCAAAGAGTCCAAGGAACGCTTCGACGGCGTGGTCGATTCCTTTCACCACCGTTTCATGGTTCTTTAATTTTCCAGCCTCGTAATAACGGCCGACTTCTTGCTCAAAATCCACCCGACGATTCAGCCAATCACTCGCGATCAGACCCTTCATCGTCAGTCGTTTGGTGATCATATTAAAAAGATTCGTCGGGCCGGGCCGCGGCTTTTCATCGTTGTAGCCGGAGATACTGCCACAGGCGACGATCCGGCCGTGGGGGCGCAGGCATTCCAGGGCGGCTTCGAGCGACTCTCCGCCGACGTTGTCAAAATAGACATCGATGCCGTTCGGTGCGGCCTGCTTCAGTTGGTCGAGCACGGGGCCCTGCTTGTAGTTGAACGCGCCATCAAATCCGCATCCCTCGAGCAGGAATCTAACTTTCTCCGCTGATCCGGCCGACCCAATGACCGTGCAGCCCTGCAATTTCGCCAGTTGACCGGCGACGTTTCCCACGGCCCCGGCGGCCCCGGAAATAAATACCACGTCGCTGAGTTTCAGATTAATCAGATTTAAACCGGCCCAGGCAGTCAGCCCCGTCATGCCGAGGGCCCCGAGGTGGACGGAGAGCGGCTGGACTTCGCGGCGAACCGGATGCAGCTCTTTCGGCGCGGCAATAAACGATTCTCGCCAACCGCAGTTCGAAATGACGACGTCGCCAACTTTGAATTCTTTGGCGCGTGACTCGATCACCTCGCCCACTGCGCCGCCGTCGAGTACCCGGCCGACTTCGAATGGCGGGACGTAAGACTTCCCCGCGTTCATGCGACCGCGCATATACGGGTCAACCGACATGAATCTGTTTTTAACCAATACCTGCTGGACTTCCAGCGGCGCGAGTGTGACTTCGACGAGGGCAAAATTTTCGACCGTGGGTTTCCCATCCGGGCGGGACGCCAAACGAATTTCCCGGCTTTTGCGGGTGACGATGGCTTCCTCGGCAGTGGAGGGGCTTGCTGGAAGATTTTTTCGGAGGGCGATACTTTCCGGTCCGGTCGTCTTTTCGGCGTGGTTCATTAGAATGGCCAGCTCTTTGATCTTGGGCGGGAGCTTTTCAAATTGCGCCAGATCTTCATTCAAATCCGTGTTCACTGGTTGTTCTATTTTCATAATGGTGGGTGTTTACTATTGTAACGTGGCGAGTCTCAGTGGGCATGGGTGCAAAGGTTGCAATCAGTGCCCATCGTATTTTTTCACCGGTAAAGTGATCGCGGCTCGGGTCGCTTAGTCTGCGGTTATTTTTGAATTGGCTAACTCTATTGGCTCCAGATCGCATCCACGCGTCTGGTCCAGATTTCTAACGGTCCCATGGTGAGCGGGAGAATCGCTGGGCCGGTGTTTATTTCTCAACGGTGAAACCTACTTTGATGGTGACTTGCCAGTGGTCGATTTTTCCCTTGGTGATATTTCCGCGGGTTTCGATCACTTGGAACCAACCTAGGTGCTTGATGGTTTGGTTGGCCCGTTTTATGGCAGTCTCTACGGCATGCTCAATTGAAGTGCTCGATGTTCCCGTGAGTTCGATAAGTTTATAGACGTGGTTTTTCATAATGGGCTATTCGTTCGGGTGCGGGCGGCTTAATTGGTGACACTCGATTTAACTTTTGCGTAGGCCTCCTGGGTTCTGGTCCACGCCACACCGACTTTTTCTTTTTGTTGATCCCACGAGTCGGACGTTGCGGTGTTCATCTCTTTGCCCGAGGCCAGCAGGTAGGCTCGCGCATTGATCATTTCCTTCATCGCGAAGTCCCACTCGGTGGGATTTGCGGCGCTGGTCATGGCGGCCCGCTGCGCGGTCAGTTCATTCACCTGAAGATCCACTTTGGCGATTAAGCGCGCGAGACCCGTGAAGAACTGTGCTCGCTGATCATAGGTGGCGTCCTTGATGTCGGCCCATTGGGCCGTAGCAACTTCAGGTGTGTCCGCCGCAGCCAACGGCTCAGGGTTCCTGGCGGATTCGGCTGAGGTGATGACTTGGACCGTTTTTTCTCGGGCACAGCCCACAGTGGAAAAGATCGAGAGACTAACGACAGTGATTAGAGCGGAAAGAGTCTGGGATTTCATGGGATTATTTATTTGAAGATCGGAGCGGTGCATGGCAGGTTTCTTTCGGTGCAAAGCAGTCAGGTTGACGCCGACACTATAGCGGGTGCCTATGCGATCGACCATGGGGTGTTACCCACCGTTCCCTTCCGATTGAATCGATTGGAAGGTGATGGTTTATCGCCGGTGATGCATCAGTAACTGGCTCGGGCAGGAGTATGCTCCGAAATTGTCAAGCGCGGCTGGTTATTCAGAAAGCGGCCTTTACAAATGAAGGCGGCTAAACTGTCGACGTTCGCAAAGGCGTCGTTGGATTCCGCATTGCTTTGAATGGTGACCCCGAATTTTTCCTCAATGCGGATCGCGAGTTCGAGGGCATCAAGGGAGTCGAGTCCAAGATCACCGCCCATCAGCGGGGCCTGGTTGGAGATTCTGTCTGGCTCAGGGACGGGGAGGCGGAAGAGATCCACGATCAGATGCTTTAGCTGGGACCGAAATAATTCCTGCTCTGCGTTGGCTGGGTTCACGCGAGGAGTTTACGGGGAAGCGCAGGTGATTTCGATGGGGTGTAACCCTCGCTGCTCACCGCTTAGCATAACACCCCATTCTATTGCGCAGATTTTTCCGGTAAAACCTGAGGAATGGAAACCCCACGTCTTTTTCTTCCCCCGTCTCTCCCGACTAATCTGCGCATCACCACTTTGCCGGCTCGTCGTTTTGCCGCTGATGCGCGCGCTGTCTTTGCCCGCGGGTCGAGTTGGACTCCGATGCCTGCGATGCCACTCGGAGTTTCGATGCGCCCATTCGGGCGTTAGGGCCTGTTGACACTATTGCCAAGCCAGGAGGGGATTGTAGACCGGAGCGATGGAATTAACTGAAAGGCATCTGAAGCGAATCCGTGAGAGCCTGCCGGTGGAACGCGGCAACGTGAGCATGGAGGCGCTGAACTTCCTGAACGCTGTGTTATATGTGATGGAGAACGGCTGCAAGTGG
>JANYFP010000515.1 GCA_025362555.1 Verrucomicrobiota bacterium | reverse complement strand
CGTGCGACACCGCCACCGACGACGCCATTATGCAAGGCGTGCAAGCCGGTGCCTCGCTCATCGTGGTCGCGCCCTGCTGCCAAAAAGAACTACGCGCGCAGCTTCGCCCTGCCGCCGTCCTCGCCCCCGCGCTGCGGCACGGCATTTTCCAGGAACGCCACGCGGAATTCGCCACCGATGCGTTGCGCGCCTTGCTGCTGGAATGGGCGGGCTACGACACCAAGGTTTTCGAATTTATCTCCGGCGAACACACCGCAAAAAACATCATGATCGCTGCGACCAAACGTCGGGGCCAGGCCCGCACGGAAGAGGCTGCAGTGAACGTGCGCGAGTTTGCCGCATTCTACGGCATCAAGTCGCAATCCCTCGCCCGGCAATTCGGATTTGTTCTTTAAACACAGAAATACCTTCCCCGATCCCTTTCGAAATCTATGCCGATCAAACCCAGCGACGAATCAACGACCCGGATTTATCGCGCATGAACTGGGAATCACTCGACTGGGAAATCCTCGACCGTCTGCGCGAAAAATTCCTCTCCGGCTCCGCCGCGCAAGGCCCGTATTGGCACACGATCACTGACCTGGAATGCTACGATTTCACCTATGGCGAACGCATCGGGTGGAAATGGGATGCCGTGCTGCGCGAATTGAAGTCGCGCGGCTGGACTCCGCCCGGGAGCGAAGCGGAACGCACCAGCGCTGCGACAGCCACCGTGCTCGACTGGGGCTGCGGCAGCGGCATCGCCGGACGGCGCGTCATCGATTTTTTTGGCGCGGATAATTTTGCCGAACTCCTCGTGCACGATCATTCGGCCCTCGCGATGGATTATGCCGAGCACCGCGCGAAACAAACGTTCCCGAAAATTGCCGTCGCGCGCGCGGACTACCGCGCGCTCGAAGGCAACGCGCCGCTCGACTTGCTCGTGATCAGCCATGTGCTCAACGAACTGGATCCCCTGGCCCTCGCCCAACTGAACGCACTCTGCGCGCGCGCTAAAGCGATCCTTTGGGTCGAACCCGGCACGCATCATGTCAGCCGCATTCTGGGCGACTGGCGCGAAAAACTGCGCGCCGGCGGAATGAATGTCATCGCACCCTGTACGCATCAGCACGCGTGCGGAGTTCTCGCTGCGGGCAACGAACGGCATTGGTGCCACTTCTTTGCCAACCCGGCCGCGAATATTTACGCCGACTCCGAATGGGTTAAATTTGGCCAGCGCGCCGGAATCGATCTGCGCAGTCTGCCGTACAGTTTTCTGGTCCTCGATCGCCGCGCCAGCACGATGCCCGAGGGATTTTCCCGCATCATCGGTGAGGCCCGACACTACAAAGGCTACGCGAAACTCTACAACTGCGACGCCGGCGGCGTGAGCGATCTCATGCTGCAAAAACGTGATGCGCCGGCTTTGTTCAAAGCGTTAAAGCACGCCCACGAACCCGGTCTCCAGAAATGGACCCACGAGAACGGCCGCATCACACGAGTGGAGACCGCTGAGCCTCAGTCTTAACACCGTTTGTCTCGCGAAGCATCGAAGGAGGCGAAGGAAATACGGTGATTCGAACTTTCCCCTGCGTAGCCACAGGCCTCCGTGCCTGCGGGAATGTGGAGCGCGATCAAGCGGCAGATGTCGCATTCGCTCGGCAGTGCTGCGTACCCCGGTGAAAAGGTGAGCCGCTACTTAACTGCATAAAGTGGGTCAGCGAGCTTGCTCGCGCTCTGCATAGTGCCGTCCACTGCCCGAGCACGTTCGCCAGCCTCCCCTATTGACGGGATCTCTCGCACTCGACCCAAAAACCATAGGCCCAGAGGCCGGTGGCTACTCGATCCACGGATTAATTCGCAGACGGCCATCCCATTTTTCCCCGGCAAAGCCCGGCTTGACTCACGGAAATCCCCGATCAAATAGTCTTTTCCCGCTGATGCGAAACAACCGCCTGACTCTTCGACTTATTTAGACGCACGATCCTCCAAGGTCGCGTAGCGACTGATCGTGCGTCAAGGTCGTCTGTGAGTCCGCCAGCCATCCTGGTGTGCCGTGAGTCAGAATATTTTCCGCCAACGTTTACTGTTTCCCTTCATGCAACCGTCTCCTGTTACGAAATACTGTCCGTTTCCTCCCGTCAATTTGCCCGATCGCCAGTGGCCCAATCGGGTGATCACTCACGCTCCGTTGTGGTGCAGCGTCGACCTCCGCGATGGCAATCAAGCCCTCCCGCAGCCCATGAACATCGAGGAGAAACTCGAGTTTTTCGCCTTGCTGGTCAAAATCGGTTTCAAGGAAATCGAGGTGGGTTTCCCCTCCGCCTCACAGACTGAATTCGATTTCTGCCGCCGTCTGATCGACGATAACCGCATCCCCGACGACGTCTCGATCCAGATCCTCTGCCAATGCCGCGAGGAACTGATCGTGCGTTCGCTCGAGGCCTTGCGCGGTGCGAAGAATGTTATCTTTCATCTCTACAATTCCACGTCGCCCAAACAGCGCGAATACGTCTTCGGCGCCAGCAAGGCCGACATCATTGGCATCGCGACCAAGGCCATCGGCTGGCTCAGGCAACATGGCCGCTCCTTGGTGGAGACGGGGACCAACTTGCGTCTCGAATATTCGCCGGAAAGTTTCACGAGCACCGAAATGGAATTCGCCCTCGAAATTTGCGAAGCCGTCACGGATGTGTGGCAACCGACCGTGGCGAACAAGATCATCCTCAATCTGCCAGCGACCGTGGAATACGCCACGCCCAACGTCCACGCCGACCAGATCGAGTGGATGTGCCGCCACTTGACTCGCCGGGACGCGACCATCGTGTCGTTGCACACCCACAACGACCGCGGCACCGGCGTCGCGGCGACCGAATTGGCGATGCTCGCGGGCGCTGATCGGGTCGAAGGCACGCTCTTCGGCAACGGGGAACGCACCGGCAATCTCGACTTGGTGATCGTCGCCCTGAATCTCTATACGCAAGGCGTTCATCCCGGCCTGGATTTCAGCGATATCAATCAGATCCGCGACACCTACGAGCGCTGCACGCGATTGGAAATCAACCCGCGGCATCCTTACGCGGGCGAACTGGTATTCACCGCGTTCAGCGGCTCGCACCAAGATGCCATCAAGAAATCCCTGCCGTACCAGAAGCCCGGTCGCCCGTGGGACGTGATCTACATTCCCATTGATCCGGCCGATATTGGCCGCAGTTACAAGGCGATCATCCGCATCAATTCCCAATCGGGCAAAGGTGGCGTCGCCTATGTGCTCGAAAATGAATTTGGCTACCAGCTCCCGAAACTGATGCACAAGGAAATCGGCCGCATCGTCAACGATCTCGCCGACGCCAAGGGCACCGAATTGCAGAGTGCCGAAATTCACGACATCTTCGTGCGCGAGTACCTCAACCCGCGCGAACCACTGCACCTCGAGCACTGCCAGAGCACGAAACGGGACAACCAGGTCAACTGTCAGGCAAAAATCATCTACCGTGGCCAACCGCTCAACATCACCGGTCGGGGCAATGGGCCGATTGACGCGTTTAGCCGCGCGTTGACTGCGGCGGGCGTCCCAGCCTTTGAGCTACTCAGCTATTCCGAGCACTCCCTCGGACGCGGTGCAGACACCTCAGCGATCGCGTACATCCAAATAAAAGACAGTCGCGGGCACACGTTTTTCGGCGCGGGCACAAACACCAGCATCGAACTGGCGTCATTGAAAGCGATCGTCAGCGCGATCAACCGCTCGCTAAAGTAGACCACGGGCGCCTCAGTCACTCCGGGTGGGCCGCGCTCCCGAGGTCCTACCGTAGGCAGCGAGCAGCTCGCAATCGATCCCGAAACATTCCAATCCATCCCGAATTTGGGACGGTCCAATTTCAATTTCGGCTCATGTTGCGACCGTCCAATTACACTCGATTGAACAACTCCTTGCTCATCAGGTCCCGAGTGATTTCTATCACTGGCATGCAGGCTGCAAAGCAAGGAACCTTCACTCATGATTAAACTATCCCACATCGAAAAAGTTTATCCGCTTAAGGGCGGGAATTTCTACGCCCTGCGCAATATCAATCTCACGATCAGCGAGGGCGAGTTCGTCTCAATCATGGGCCCGTCCGGATCAGGGAAATCCACCTTGCTCCACGTCCTCGGGCTGCACGACAGCGCGTGGAGCGGCGAGTATTTCCTGCGCGGCGAACCCGTGCATCAGCTCGATAAAAAGAAGCGCTTTGAATTGCAGAAAAAACATATCGGTTTCGTGTTTCAGAGTTATCACTTGCTGGATGATCTGACCGTTTACGAAAATCTGGAAATTCCACTCTCGTATCGCGACGTCCCCCGAAAAGACCGGGAAAGCATCGTGTGCGACGTCCTTGATCGCTTCGCCATTGTCGGAAAAAAAGATCTCTACCCGAACCAACTCTCGGGCGGCCAGCAGCAACTCGTCGGAGTGGCGCGCGCACTCATCGCCAAGCCCTCCCTCCTCCTCGCCGATGAGCCCACGGGGAATCTCCACTCCGACCAAGGCCGGGAAATCATGCGCCTCTTCAAGCAGCTCAATGCACAAGGCACGACCATCATCCAGGTCACTCACTCCGAAGAAAACGCCACGTACGGCTCACGCACCATCCGCCTCGCCGATGGCTTGCTGCTGAACTGAAGGCAGAATACGTCAGCCCTAGCCGTATGCATGCCGTTGAATTGGGTGGAACACGACCTCCGTGCGCGTTTTCTCCCGCGCGCATCGCACCAACCCGCCCGGCTTGTCCGTCGTAGACTTGGCGAAGTCGGGAGGTCGGGTTCCACCTTTCAGTTCCTGCGCTTCGCCATTAAAATTGGCATCGATCGGGTTCAGGTAAACGCTTTCCCATTTGCCTCATCAGTGCAACAGGAGGTGGAGCGGGTTGACCTCAATCCGCTAAGGGAACTCGCTCCCGAACCAACGCGTTGGGGTCAACGCGCTTCAGCTCCGATCACGGGAGGCCGCGTGGCGCACGCCTATACGCGGTTCCCATTTTCGGGATTCCTTCGTCCCGCTGACGAGTCCAATCCCGAGTGACACGACAAGCTTGACCTGCTTAACTCATTGGTCCTGTTGCCAATATTTTTATTTCAAATGCTGGCATGATCGTTGCAAAGCAGGGCATACACTTACTCCCCATGCTCACTGCCCGGCGCCACTTCGCACTGCTCTTTCTCTCACTGTTTATCGCAGCTCTTTTTGCGCGGTCCGCGCCCAGCGCACCGACCGACGCCACAAAGCTCACCCTGAATGATGCGATCCAGCGCGCACTGGAAAAAAACTTCGCCATCAAAGTCGAAGGCTACAACGCCTCAATTGCCTCCGCACGTGTCACCGAATCACTCGGCAAATTCGACCCTGTATTGAATGGTTCTTATAATAACGCGGATAACTACTCCCCGCAACTCATCGACCTCGCCACCGGCCTACGTCCCACCGCCAACTACACCAACACCGTCGCATATGACCTCAATGTCGGCGGCGTGCTGCCTTGGGGCATGACGTACCAGGCCGGGACCACGACTAACAATCCCCGGGGCACCTTCACTTCGTTCAATGACAATTTCAGCACCTTCGCCGGGGTATCGGGCACACAGCCGCTGTTACGCAATTTCGGCTTTGGGACCACGCTCGCGACCATTCGCATCGCCCAGGTCAACCGCGGGCTCAGTGAATGGCAATTCCGCCAGACCCTGATCAATACGATCACGCAGGTTATTTTTTCCTACAATGATCTGAACTTCGCCTACGCCAACTTGCGCAGTGCTATCCGTTCCCGCGACCTCGCCACCCAGTTGCTCGACGAAAACGAAAAGCGTTTCAAGACCGGCAGCATGTCCCAATACGAGGTCACCTCCGCCCGATCACGCGCCGCCAGTCGTGAGGAAAATATTCTTTTCGCCGAGCAAGGCGTGCACGAAGCAGAGAATGCCCTTAAGCAACTGATCACCGACACCCGCAATCCTGCTTTGCTGGGCGAAAAAATCGTAATCGAAGAACCAACGCCCGCTCCCATCGTGATCGTCGACGCAGCGGCTGACTTCCGCATCGCCCTGGAAAATCGTCCGGATTTCCAGCAAGCCAAACTCTCCTTCAAACGTGACAGCATTAATACCCGGCTTCGCCATAACCAACTGCTACCGCAAATCGATCTCACGGGAAGCTACGGCTATAACGGACTGGACACCGATCTAAGAAGCAGCCGTCAGCAATTAAAGGACCGTGATTTCCACTCCTACAGCTGGGGCGTCGTCGCTTCCGTTCCCCTCACCTTCACCACCGAACGCGGCCGCTACCGCGCCGCCCGGCTGCAACAGGCCCAATCTGAAACCGTCCAACAACAGGTCGAACAAAACATCGTGGTCCTCGTGGGCAATGCCGCCGCTAACATTGAAACGGTCCAGAAACGAATCCAAGCCACACGGAAAGCCCGCGAGCTCGCCCAGGCCACGCTCGACGACGAGGTGAAACGCTTGCGGGCTGGCCAGAGCAGCACCTTCTTCGTCGCGCAAGTGCAGGAAATCCTCTCCGCCGCCGAAGTCTACGAGGCCCGCGCTCAATCGGACTACCACAAAGCGCTCGCCGACTATGACCGCCAGTTGGGCGTCACGCTTGAGAAATTAAATATCACCGTCCAACCACCGAAGTAATCGGGGAAGGAGGGCCAGCAGTTTCTGCGGAACAAATCGGGTGTAGCGGCAGGCCTCCGTGCCTGCCGGCTCTGGGGTGCGCGTAAACTCGAATTTATTGGCTCACTCGCCCCTCCCAATTCCACAGGCACGGAGGCCTGTGGCTACTCGATTCACTGACTATTTCGCAAATACAACCTACGCGGTTTCTGACTAGAATAGGACATTCACGAAAATAAATAGAGTGAATATCCGAATGTAGGTCGGGCTTTACGCCCGACTTGTTTTAGCAAAGGCCGAATTCCCGACACACGGAAAAACCTGTCGGGCGTAAAGCCCGACCTACATCGAAAAAACACCGCTTTCGGATTCAGAAAGCGCGGCCTCTGGTCGCGCTTTCTGAATCCGAAAGCGGTGTTTTTTCGATGTA
>JANYFP010000050.1 GCA_025362555.1 Verrucomicrobiota bacterium | reverse complement strand
CGAGCACCAAAATCCCGGACAAAAAATCATCGCTCGCAATCGGGACAAACGCGTCAAGCGGCATCCTCATCCGCAAGTCCTCCAACTCCATCACATCTTTTGCCTCCAGTTCGCCCTCGGATCCGTCCAGCACGATCGGCTCTTTCCGCTGCTGCAGCAAGCGCACCAGCACCGACGCCACCGGCAGTACCTGCGCACACTGCGGCCACCCCTGCACCGCGCGGCGCTGATAATCCGGTTCAAATTCGGTGCGCGCAAAAACCACGGCCGCCGCCAGATTGAATGCACCGGTGATCTCCTTCACGGTGTTCTCAAAAATCTCCTGCTCACTGCCGAGCGAAACGATGCGATGACCGAGCTCCCGCAACTGCTGCTGCTGCGTATTGCGCCGACGCAAGTAGGTTTGTTGGAGCAGGCGATTGACCGCGACTTTCATCCGCGGCACGGCCCAATAAAAAAAGAGGCTCACCAGCATCCCGAGCAGAAAAATATTCAGCAGACTCACCGAGGACAATCTCAGTTCCAACAACGGAGCCACGATCACACAGACCAGCAAGACGATGATCGCGAAAGTGACGCTCAGGGCGATGTAGATGCCCGCATGCACGAAATCATAAGTGACCAACGGCAACTGATAGCGGGAGACCGCGTGCGCGACCGTCACCAGATAAATCAGCACCAGCGCATTGCCCAGCGGCGGAATCGGAATGTCATACCACAGCGGGAAATTCGTCGCGCCCCCCGAAAACCCAATCAGCGTGGCGACCAGCGTGTACTTCAAGAGACTCGCGCGGGCTCCGGTGGAACGGCGGGCATGCTGGGCGAGCAGATTCAGCGCATCCACCATGTAGACTGAAAAGAATACGAGGTAGGTGATGAAAACACTCCCGGCCCGCGGCCAATAGGGCATCTCCATCGCGGGCAAAACCTCGCGCACCATCAAGGGCGTAAAATTTAACGCCGATAAAATTAAGCTGATCAGATAACCGCCCCGGATCAACCAAGGCCGCGGCGTCCCGCAAAGCCGGGTGACAAAATGCAAATACGCCACCGGAATAAAATACGCGGGCAGCATCAGCGTTCGCGCGAAAAACAACGCCCGATCCGGCGTCGCCGCGATCTGCCAAAGAAAATATCCCGCCGACCAGAGCCCGACAAACATGGCGAAAATTCCGAACTGACGGTTGAGTTCATTGCGCCGCCCGCGCAACACCACCGCGAAGGCCAGCAGGCTCGACACCAGAAAATTCACCAGCGACACGATGATCAGGTAAGTCGTCACTTGGTCGCCTTCACCACCACGGCCTGCTCGCCCAGCGAGAGGTGGGATTCACTGAGCTTGAACCCGGCATCACCCACGAGCGTGGCCAGCTCGTTTTGAGAAAAAAATGCGTAATGCCCGATCTCCTCCTTCAGCTTAATCTTACCGGCGGCCCGCAATAAATTTCGCCCAGCATCAATTTCCTCCACCGTCACCTGACTCGAAATCGAATCGCGGTAAATCACGGACAAATCACAATGAGGCTTCATGCTCGACGTCACGAGGATTCCACCCGGCCGCAGCACGCGATGCAATTCGCGCAGCAAAACCTGCGGCCGCTTCAAATACGACAACACCAGACTGCAACAAATCAGATCGAAAGTGCCCGCGAGAAACGGCAACCCGCGCCCGCCGGGCTTTTCACCATCGAGCAAATCGAAATCGACCAAGGAATACTGCAAACCTGGCATCACTCCCGGCGGGACCGCCTGCCGCACCGTCAAATGTTTCGCCATCGCGTCAGTCAACCCGCGCTCAGTCAAATCGAGCCCGACATAAACGACCGGCTCGGTCAGCGAGGACAGCTCGCCGGATTTCCAGGCCTCATGCAACACCCAGACCCCGAAGAGTCCCGTCCCGCATCCCGCATCCAGCACCGCCGCGCCCGGTCGCACCGGCCCGCAAAGCCGGCCCACCAGCCGAAGGTATTCTTGGTAATCCGAGGACCGCTCAAGGATGCTGTATTTCTGGAGATAACCCGACCAAAAATCCGTCTCGCTTTCCGTGGGCGCATCCGCCCGCCTCAAACGCTCTCGCTCGCGACGATTCTGTTCGATCAAAAGTTTTTTGTTCGGCACCGCCAGCTTGCCCGCCACATCTGCGGGGCACGGCGAGTCCTCCAGGCACGACCAAATGATTTCGAGAAAAAGTTGCTCCGCCGCCCGCGGATTTTCCCGCACTTCATGCATCGCCGCTTCGACCAAAACCAGCCGAGCCTGCGAGTTTGAAGCCACGACCCGGTTGACCTCGTCGCGCCGTACCCACGTATCTCTTTCCGCGTAAAACCAAACCAGCGGCACCTGTAATTTCTGCACGTCCGAGATGGTCCCAGCCAGGTCGTGCAGGCCCGACTGAATCAACGTGTCGAGAAACACATCCCCATGCAGTTCCAACCCAAGGAAATTCGTTATCCCCCAACGGCGGCCCTGCCGATATTGGCCCAGAATGTCCTCCCGGTAGATTTCCGTCATCGTGGCCAACAAATTAACCACCCCCGCCACACTGATAAACTTCACCACCCGATGATCTTGCGCTGCAGCGCGTAAGGCGCACCGGGCGGAAAGGCTGTTGGCGACAATCACCACTCGATCCACCCCGAAATTCGCAGTCAGAAAATTGAGACTGGCCGTGACATCCTCAACCGCTCCCGGCAGAACGAAATCGAGCATTGGCCCCTCACTCTCCCCCACGTGATTGGTGTGGTCGAACCTCAACACATTCAAGCCGTTAGCTGCTAAATGATAGGCAAGATGCAGGTTGCTTTTCTTCGTCTCCCCGTACTTCGGTGCCACGATCACCCAAGGCCGGTCACGCAATTCGCCGCTGTGATCCAAACAGGCCGCGAGCCGGAGACCGGCGCGGTTGGAATAACTGACGAAATCAGTGCGGATAATCCCGGCTTTAGCTTTCGAAATGGTGGCAATCATTGCTGAGGGGGCAACCTCCTCGCAAGAGACAGGCCGATTTCTGCACGAAAATCAACGCGCAACTCACACTTTGCGATTGATTAAAGTGCGTATCTCCCGTGCCTTAAGAATTACTAACAACTTATTCCCAAACAACTGCCAATGCAGTTCAGGATGTGACCCGGCTTCTAATAATTTCAGACGATTCCCCCTCGCAGCCGCTGATCGCGGCGCTCTCGTCCGACGCCGATTTTCAGGTCACCCTTCGCAACAAATTTGCGGACGCGCGCATCGCACTACTCGCCGGCGCATTTGAGGCCTGTGTCTTTTTGCCTAAGGATCTTAGCCGCGATTCACTAGGGGAAATCACCGCCGCGCGTGCTCTGCTTTCCAGCCTGCCACTGATCGCAATTCTTCCGGTCGGTACCGCCACTGATCAACAGCAACGCGTGCTCGCCGCCGGGGCCGACATCACTCTTTTCCACCCGCTCAATCTCCGGGCGTTAGCCGGAATTTTGCAGCGCTTGATTGCCCGCACTGCGCCGGAAATCTCATCGTTCCCGCACTCGCCGATCCAAGCGTACAATCCAAAATCTGCCGCCATGTCGACGGCGCTGGAGGTCTTGCGCGACTTCTCGCAGGTCCTCGGCTACTCGCTCGATTACCGTCAGCTCACACAACATTTTATTTTACGGCTCCGCGAAGTGGTGGGCTTGTCGCGCATCGCAATTTTTCTCGAACCTGGCACCTTTGAAGCCATGGCACCGGTGCCGTCGGCGGAAAATTCCCCGCTCAACTGCGTGGCCGCCATCGGCGTGCCGGCCGAACTCGTCAAATGTTTCGCCCTCTCCCGCCAGAGCGGACTCGGCCGCCAGCTCACCCTGCGACCGCAAATTCTTCGCGCCCCGACCGGCCCCAACAGCGGACCGGCATTTCTCGATCCGAAAATTTTGCGCGAACTGGAAGTTCTCGGCGGCCAGGTCGCCATCCCAATCAATGATCGCGAACGCACCCTCGGCGTCGCCGTCCTCGGCGGGCGGCTCATGGGCGGCGAATTCACCGACGAAGAATTGTTGCTCGTCTATCACTTGCTCGAAGAGCTCGGGCTCGCCGTCAAAAACAGCTGGCTGCACCACCAGCTCGTCGGCAGTCATCAACTCTTCGCCAGCGTACTCGACGGCATCACCGTCGGAGCTCTCGTCGCCGGGCCCGACCTCTCCGTCGTCTACGCCAACCGGGCTCTGACCACTTTCCTGCACGGTGAAAATAAGCCCGCCATTGAATTCTGTGACCTG
>JANYFP010000461.1 GCA_025362555.1 Verrucomicrobiota bacterium | reverse complement strand
GCGAAGGATTCGAAGGGAGCGAAGGTTCGGACTCGGAGCCCTTTCGTGTGTTTGGGGTGTTTTGTGGGCACCTCCGATCGCGGGAGTCGGCGGGTGGGGAGATTCTTTAAAAATCGAGAGATGCTGAGTGGAGACGAAGCACATGATCCGGTCACATTCCGCGTGTTGTTTTTTATCGCGGTCCATTACGTTTTGTTCACTCGATTCTTCTTTCTCCAATCGCAACACCGAACGACTCCTGCATCAGTAATTGATGCTCAGCGGATGGAAACTGAACCCAAAGCTGTTTTTCGTTTTCCCAAGATATTTTGAGCTTCGCAACGCCTTCCGAGTTTGCAACACGCAGACTAAAATCATCTGGCGAAATCTGCTGATCTTTGGGGCGAACGATCAAAATCGAGAACCCGCGCACAGTCGCTCCTCCCTTGTAAGCGAAGACTTCTGCCACTCTCGAACCGCCCGGTGAGGACTTGGCCTCGAGCAAAATGAAACCGCCATCGCCAGTAAGGTTAAATTGCGACCAGTACCAGCACCACAGAACGACAGCGATGACGACAAATGCACCCACCGACAGCAATAGTCTCTTCGCATTCATTTGTTTTCGACCAAAGTTTCAGCTCAACCGCGCCCGGTGGGCAGGCGCGTCGTCTAATTTGAATAACTGGGCCATGTGGAGAGTAAGAATCATCGGTAATATAGGTGACCTCAAGGGCGTTGCGCTGGACTGATCGCGACTATTACAGCTTCAGGCGCCCGTCGGTCACTGAGACCAATTCCACTTTCTCGAATGACATCAAAGTAAAGACGTCTTTCTTCTCACGCCTACAATGAAAAGATACGGCTTGGTGTGGCGCGGAACGAAAACTGAGAGTGAATACTTCCCCGCTGCTTAGGCTTCGCTGGAAGGTCCAATCGCCAGCAGATAATCCGACCGGTATCCACGTCTGATCAACGACCCATGGCCCGCCAATTTTAGTCTCCACGAGCGAAACACCATCCACTATTTGATGCTGGCTCACGATGATGCGCAAAAAAGCAGTAACCGACGCCAAATCGTAATGGGCATCAATCTCCTGCAGGTACGAGTTCGACTCAACGGAAGAACATCCGGTGAGAAACACCATCAAAGAGAGCAATAAGTCTTTCATCTTTCTGCCAACCAACGTTACCGCTCAGCCGATGACCGGCGAGCGCAAATGAAATCATTCCGAACGGAAACCGATTGTTGAGCCCATTCGACAAACTCAGCGATGGCGTGAAGCGCCTTGAGTGATTTAGGCCGCATGAACTTAAATCCCGCAGTCGGGTTAACCGCTAATTTTCGCTCATCGGCGCTAATGCAGGCCATCCTTGGGTTTCGTTCAGGGAGTTTTACACCGATCAGGTGAACCCCTTTTTAGTGCAGTGCTTTTTGAATTTCTTGATTAGCGTCAATGAGCGGAGATTAGCGGTTTCTCCTCTGAGTTTTCCAGGATGAAAGATCGTTGGAGAGTGAAGCTCAGCTACGAATCAATTTTCGCCGCATGACCCGGCTCGATAATTCAGATCGATCGAGTAATGGATTTGACCATCACTCCGCAGCGTCGGAGGCACCCGATGATTCCGCTCGGAGGCCGTGCAATTTTAATTTCTCACGGACCGTGAGACGCGACCAGCCGAGGAGCTGGGCCATCTGCGTGATATTGCCCATGGTGAGCGAGTGAGCCTGCGCGAGCAACTCACGCTCGACCGCCCCGAATACAGTTGGAATTGCTCCCGCGCCGGGTTCCGTTCGTGCGCGCGCCAGTGCCTCCTGGCAAATCACGGCCAAAGTCCGCCCCGGCGATTCCGTGGCGGCGCCATTCGGGCCCTGAGTCAAAGCCGCGCGGGCCATATCTTCCGTGATCAGGTAACCGTGAGCTCCGAGCAACATGCGCTTCACGACATTTTCCAATTGCCGCACGTTTCCCGGCCACGGTTGTGCCGCAATAAACTTCAATGCCGCCGGCTGCACCGCCGCCACCCCGCCGAGGTCCGCGCCATGCCGCGCAATAAAGTATTTCACCAAGGCCGGAATATCCTCCCGGCGCTCGCGCAACGGCGGCAGCGTGATGACGACAACGTTCAGCCGATACCAAAGATCTTCCCGGAATTTTCCGCTCGCGACCAACGCGGGCAAGTCCCGATGCGTCGCCGCCATGACGCGCACATCCACTGGAATCGACTCACGCCCGCCGACCCGCGAAATCACCCGCTCCTGCAACACCCGGAGCAGCTTCGCCTGCGTTTCCAACGAAAGATCGCCGATCTCATCCAAAAAAAGCGTGCCACGATCCGCCTGCTCAAAGCGTCCGATCCGCCGCGTCTCGGCTCCCGTAAACGCCCCGCGCTCATGACCAAACAATTCGCTCTCCAATAAATTTGACGGGATGGCCGCACAGTTGAACGCGACGAACGCCTGCCCCTTGCGATCACCGTGCTGCCAGAGCGCTCGAGCAACGAGTTCCTTTCCCGTCCCCGTCTCTCCGAGAATGAGAATCGAAACCGGTTTCTCCGCCACCCGCCCGATTTCCTTGTAAACAGATTGCATGGCACGGCTCTGGCCAACCATGGCAATCTCGCGCGGCGGCTCCGCCCCGAGCGCAATTTTTTCCCGTCCCCGCCGCCCCGCCGCCGTTGCGCGAGCCAAAACCGGAAACAGTTCCTCCATCTCAAACGGCTTGAGAATATAGTCGAATGCGCCTCGCCGGGTAGCCTCAATGGCCGTCTCGGTCGTACCATGCGCGGTCATTAATACGACGGGCAGATTGGGCAGATCATCCCGTAAAGTATCGATCAGCTCGAGACCGGAGACGCCGGGCATCCGCAAGTCCGTGAGCACACAGTCAAAATCCTCCTCCAACGCCGCCGTGAGGCCGCGGGTTCCATCCGGATAACTGGCGACCTCATAACCTTCGCCCAGCAGAACGCGCTCCAGCGATTCTCGGGCAGAAACGTCGTCATCGATCAGGCAAATCCGCAGCGGTGAACTCATGGCGAAGCATGGTGGTGGCTAACCTTGCGCAGGGGCAAGTGAACAGTGAAGCAGGTGCCGGTGCCCGGCGCACTTTGGAATCGAATTTCTCCCCCTTGAAGTTCGACCAACCGCGCGACAATCGACAGTCCCAATCCGGTGCCCGCAGGTTTCGTCGTGAAAAACGGATCGAACAGCCGCGGCTGAATTTTTGCCGGAATCCCGGGACCATTATCCGTCACGGCCAGCACCACGACCTCGGCCAATACCCCGCGCAGCAATCCCCGCTCACGGGCCAAGGACAACTGCACGCGGCCCGCTCGTCCTTCGAATGATTCCTGCGCATTGCGGACCAAATTCAACATGATCTGCCGAAGTTGATCCGCATCAATGGCGACGTCCGCTGTTTGAGCAGCATCAACGGTCAGATCAATTTTGGCGGCCACCATCTCCGGCCCCAAGAATGCCGCAAATTCGCGCAACCAGGCCGCGAGTTCCACCTGGCTCAACGTCGCATCGGCGGGATGCGCGTAACCGAGCACATCGCGCACGATGCGCTCCAGCCGATCCACCTCTTTGGTAATTGCCCGCACGTCCTCCTTGCTTTCTTCCGAAGACAAAATGCGGCGCAAGGTGTAGAGCCGGGCCTTGATCGCCGTAAGTGGGTTGCGAATTTCATGCGCGACGCCCGCCGCGAGCGTGCCGAGCGCCGCGAGTTTCTCACGCTTCTCGAGCAACATTTCACGATCCACCAATTGCTCCCGCAGCGGCCGCACGACATCGCGATAGAGCCGACCGACCACAATGGTGATGGCCGCCAACAAAAAACCCAGGCAGCCAAAAACAAGATTTCTCATCCAGCGCAACGAGCCGAGGGACGATTCCAACAAACCCCGCAATTCCTCATCGTGGGCCGCCGCGAAGTCATCCGCGATACTCTGCAAACGGTTCGCGCTATCGTCGAACATCACCACGGTGTCGCGATTAAGGGGAATGCGGTAGTCATCCGTGCTGACCGCCAAAGAATCCAATTTAATAAAATACGAGCGCGCTTCGGCCGCGATGGCCCGGATGATTTCTCGCTCGTGCTCGTTGCCGCCGGCGGCCGCCATGCGCGCCACCAACCAGCCGCTCAATTTTTCCCGGCGCTCATGGATAACTGCGGCACTGTCCTCTGATCCATCGCTGCCAATGCGCAACAAGGCGCCGTGCAAATCATCGACCGCCCCCCGGAACTCGCGCGCCAGTGAGGAAGCCTCCAGTTCCACATGCGCGAGGCGCTGCAATTTTCCGGTGGCATCGCGATGCACGGCCAGGGCGAGCAGCACACAAATCAATACCATGACGGCAAGGCCCACCATCAGGGCCGTCAGTCGCCGCCGAAACGCTTGCGAAGGTTTTTTCATCAGTGGTTAGCCATTTACCGGTCGTTGGTAATCAATCGAACAGCACGTCACCGCCACGGCCGAAAGCAAAAACCATAAAGATCAAATTCATAGCAAGATATAATTAAGCAAGCGTCAGGCACGGGAACAGCACCTGATCAGGCATGATCTACCGACCCGCCGATTCATCAATGAGTGCCACGAAGGTGAGCGATTGGGAGAAAAATTTATCGCCCCAAGTACTCGTGGTCGACGATACGCGACAGATTCGTCTCCTGATTACGGCGATGCTCCGTTCGTGTGGCTATCGGGTGCTTCAGGCCAATGATGGTCGGGCTGCACAAGTCATCCTGATGACAACGCATCCTGCACTGGTGATCAGTGATCTCGAAATGCCCGTTTCCAGTGGCTGGGAATTACTCACCTACTGTCATCTCCATTATCCCACCTTGCCGGTGATGCTCGTTTCCGGCGGAGGCTTGGGCCAGCGACCCGAGATTGAAAGTTGGGCCGCAAGCGCTCTCCCCAAACCATTTGGTCTAACGCAATTTCGCGCCGAGGTTCAGCGCCTGGTGCCCCTCGCGGCTTAACTGCACCGTCCGCACCTTGACCGCATTCTCCTGGAAATCCAGTCGCGGAAAAATCCACCCATGCTCCACTCAATCCTCTCACGCCCCTCTGTCGCCAAACTGACCATGGCGCTGATACTCGGCGCTCAAATGCTCGGCTGGATCACCCTCGCAAGGGGCAACGAACCGTTACCTCCGGCGCCTCCCCCGCTCCCGAAATCGCGTTCCGCGGAACGCCGGGCGCTGCGTGAATTCGACCGCTTCCTCGATCACCATCCGTTGCTGGAAGATCAACTGCGCCTCGCCCCACAATTGGTCACAACTCCGTCCTTCCTGAAAAAATCCACCGACCTGCGAGATTTCCTCAGCGCAAATCCCAACGCCATTGAAGCCCTCAAAACCTATCCGCGATACTTTCTCAATCGTGCCCTGCTGCGCCAGGCCAACGCCCCGGTATCGTTCAAGGAGCTCGCCGCCTTCAAAGACCTGTTCCTCGAAGAACCGCAAGTGGAACGCGATCTAACCGTGAACCCTGAATTAATTCACGATGCGGCTTATGTGCAATCACACCCTTCACTTCGTGAATGCCTGCTCCAACATCCCGTGCTCGCCCAAGTATTTCTCCCCCCAGCCCTCCCTTCGGAGTCCAAATAAAATGCCGCGCTTCGCTCATTCCTCACGACAACCCCGGGGTGAACTCGGCTCTCCGCCCCTCAAGCAATCAACCGACCTTAAACGACGGACCTCTTGCAGCACAATCGACCGGACCATTCTGCTGGTGGATGACGATTCAGCGGTCCGCGAAAGCCTGGTGCGGGTACTCGCAACCGAAGGCTGGCGAATTGTCAGCGCGGCAAATGGCGAGGAAGCGCTGGAACGACTCATCGCGCTGAAGCCGGATCTGCTGATCACGGATCTTTGCATGGCCGACGTCAGCGGCTGGGACCTGCTCTTCCACGAAAACCTGCAGCGACCCGCTCTGCCGATTTTTGTTATCACGGCCCTGCCCCCACCCGATGCCGGCGGAGCCGACCGATTCGCGACCGAATATTTTCAAAAGCCGTTGGACCTCGACGCCTTGGTCGCGGCGATTCACCGCTGCCTGGGATCTGCGGCCCCGGTGCTGCGCCAAGCCTGAGCCGTCTCCGCCCCGACCACCAACGATTGGAGCCATCCCACCAAAGCACCGGTTAGAGCATTTTCAGTAAAACCAGGGCCGCTGCGTTTCGATGTAGGGCCGTTGCTTGCGACGGCCTAGACGGGCGAACTCAAACACCATCCTCACCCAGCGTGGCCGCCGCAAGCAGTGATCCTACATAAATAGTCGGTTACAGTATTTATGAAAACGCTCTCGGCGAAAAAATATTTCGCGCGCAAGCCCGCCCCTTGAATCGGGGCGCGTCTGCGGGAAGAGCGCCAGCAGGAGTACGTATCGAATTGTGCTCTTGGTTTTTCGGCCCCAACAGGCGCTGCGGCGCAGCGGCACGTCGCTGATTAGTTTTTAAAAACTAAACGCCACAGCCGACAATTTTTTTTGTTCCCGGTTCCGAATCTGAAGCTATTGCGCACGATTTTTTCTGCGGAACTTAATTAAAGTTCACGTGCCAAAATCAAGGTCCGCCCAGTTCATCGCTAGCGGACCATAAAAAAATATAATCACCATGAAACAAAAAATAATGCGTCAAGCACTCGTTCTCGTTGCGGCCTCATCGCTCGGATTTGGCATGTCCGCTTTGGCGGACTCCGCTCCGCCACCATCGGCGACCTCATCCGAGCCGTCACTGGGCTTGCTCGGCCAAACTTACGCGGGAGTGTCGTACAGTTATGTCCATCTCGACCACTCACCGGTCAGCGCGGATCGGTACAGCTTCGAGTACAACCAACCGCTCGCCGCCGGCTTCGACGCGGTCTTCAATTATGACCGCACGCAAAACGGATTGCTCGCGGGTGACCGCGGATACGGACAGAATCTCGATGCGACCTTGCGCGCATTCAGCACGTCCTATGCGTGGGGCAAACCTTACCTCGAGGCCGGCGTAGGCTACGACCTGACAAAATTCGGCGGCGTTAACGATCATTCCTTCGCGTGGATTGCAGGCACCGGCATTGAGTTTCAGGCCACCACGGCGCTGACGGTGACGCCCTTCGTGCGCTACACGGAAACCAATGGCTTCGCGGATCACCACCAGGTCGACTACGGAGTAAAAGCCAACTATTGGGTGACCAGGCAACTGGCCGTCACGGCGGGACTTTCCCGCAACGACGACAAAGACCTGAGCTATAAAGTCGGATTCAACGTCCGCTTCTAAAAAAAATTCATCAGTGATGAAAGACCCGAGCCGCAACGCTTCACGCGTTGCGGCTTATTTATCACTCAAGTAAAGATACCCGGGCAAACTTCGGGGCATTTCAAACAGACCCAACTGGCGGGTTTTTCACCCACCGGAAATAGAATCGAAAAAATATATCCGACAATCCCGGCAAGTGAATTCCCGCGGCAGCTAATACTGATCGCCCTTTCACTCTGAGCCGCATCCATTCAGTTGAAATACTGCGTGATTGAAATCCGTAGCCATACCCATTCAGCCTCGGCCGCAAAACGCGTTTTTCCCGTGACGGAAAAACTCAGCTGTAGGAGGGGCTTTATGCCCCGATTCGAATACCGCATTTTATTCGTGCGTCCAAGATCGGGGCGTAAAGCCCCTCCTACATCTCGGCATCGTGAGGTGTTTCCTAGGAGTTGAACTTGTAGGAGCGATCTTGCTCTCTGGCCTACCCAATTAACTGACTCCCTCGCCTTCCCCACTCCCGCTAGTGTAGATATGTAGGTCGGGCTTTACGCCCGACATCCGAAAAAGTGTCGGGGATAAACCCCGACCTACACCGATCGGATTTATAAAAGTTATCTTTGGGACACCACACTAGCACAAGAGGCCTGTGCCGATTATTATTTCGCGGACACTGCCTAGCCCGGCTGTTCAGGCACCAGCTTTCCTCTTCTCCCGACAGGAATCCAATTCCCTAAAATTTCCCGGGCGCGCGCCAGTCACCACCCGCAGCTTTGAGCAACATCACACTCGCGTTGAGTCTCCGTCCGAGAAGTTGGGCGGCCGTGCGCTCGGTGCTCAACTGGGCCGATTGAGCGGTGATGACATCGAGATAACTAACCGTACCGGCTTTATATTGATTAAGTGAGATCGACGCGGCCCGGCGCGAGGCGGCGACGGCCTCTTCTTGTACCGCAGCCTCACGGGCCAAATAATTTGCCGTGGCGAGGTTGTCCTCCACCTCTTGAAAAGCAGTGAGCACCGTCTGGCGATAGGCCCCCAGACTCTCATCGTAGACGGCGCGAGCCGAGGCGACCTGCGCGCGAACCTTGCCGGCATTAAACAACGGGGCCAAGGCTGAGGCGCCAAGTGACCAGACTTCATTCGGCGCAGAAAAAAGATTATTCCAACTGGATCCCTGATATCCTGCGGAACCCGTGAGGGAGATCACCGGGAAATAGCCACCCTGCGCAATCCCGATGCCCGCACTCGCCGCCGCGAGCCGCCGTTCCGCCCCTGCGATATCAGGCCGGCGTTCGAGTTGCTCTGAAGACAGGATCTCAGGCGCGACTGGCGGCCGGACCGTCAGGTCAGCTGGAGCCAGCGAGAAGGTCGCCGGTGGTTGTCCCAGGAGCACGGCGATGGCGTGTTCGAGTTGCGTGCGGGTGAGACTGAGATCAATCGCCTGAGCCTGGGCAGTTTTCAGTTGTGCCTCAGCCGTTGCCTCATCAGCGCGGGTGGCGACCCCGGCCGCATAACGGTTTTTCGTCATCTGCAAAAAGCGCGCGTAGTCCGCAATCGTCCGATCGTAAAGTCGCTGCTGGGTATCGGCCACTCGCAGGGAAAAATAAGTCTGGGCCAGCGCCGCATGCAGACTGAGGCGGACGGATTCAAGGTCGGCCCGGCTGGCATCCGCCGTCGCCCGGCCGGCTTCCAACCCGCGCCGGACCGTCCCCCAAAGATCCAACTCCCAACTCGCCGCCAACCCGGCGCCAAATGAATTTTGAATTTCCCCAGCTGCCGTCCCCTTCGCGGCGGTCCGATTCCGGAAGGCTGACCCGGTCCCGTTGACCGTTGGATACAACCCGGAATAAGCGGAGGTCACGGCCGCCATGACCTGCTGATACTGGGCCTCTGCGATGCGGAGCGTGTTACTGGAAATTTCGACGCGATCCTCCAGTCCGTTGAGCACCGGATCGCCGTACCCTTCCCACCATTTGCCCCGGGGCAGATGTTCCGCCGGCTCGGCCGGTTGCCAGGTGCCCGCTTCTTTAAAGGCCGGCGCAGCCACGACCGGACGTTGGTAATTGGGCCCGATGGCGCACCCGGCGAAACCGAACGCGACCAGGCTGAAAGCCAGGAAATGAGGAAGTGAAAATTTCATTGAATGGGCTGAATGACGGGCAAGGCGGGGCTCGAAGGCTCGCGCCGGCGCTGCCGCCGCTGACGACTCCAAGCCCCGAGTTTTTCCATGTAAAGGTAGACCACCGGAGTGGTATAGAGGGTCAGGACTTGACTCACGATCAGTCCACCCACAATCGCGATACCGAGCGGCTGGCGCATTTCGGCCCCATCCCCGTGGCCGAGGGCCAAGGGCACCGCCCCGAAGAGAGCCGCCATCGTCGTCATGAGGATCGGGCGGAACCGCAACACGCAGGCGCGATAGATCGCGTCCTCAGCCGAGGCGCCGTTCTGGCGTTGTTCCGAGAGGGCGAAATCAATCATGAGAATCGCGTTTTTCTTTACGATACCGATGAGCAAGATGACGCCAATGAGTGCGATGATAGTGAAATCCGTGCCCGTAATCAGCAGGGCGAGGATCGCCCCGCCGCCGGCGGAGGGGAGCGTCGAGATGATCGTCAACGGATGAATCAGACTTTCATACAAAATACCCAGCACCAGATAAACCGTCAGAAGCGCGGCCAGAATGAGCAACGGCTGGTTGGCAAGCGACGACTGAAAAGCCTGCGCCGTACCTTGAAAACTGCCGTGAATCGAAGCCGGAACGCCAATGCGCTGAAGGGCGTTTTCCACGGCGCGGGATGACACCGAAAGCGATGCACCCGGCGGCAAATTGAAGGAGACCGTGGTCGCCACGAACTGACCTTGATGAGCCACCGCGAGCGATGTGTTCGTGGGTTGCCAGTGGGTAAAAGACGAAAGCGGCAGCATCACACCACTGGCAGACATGACGTAGGAGTTGTCCAATTCAGTTGGGTTCTGCCAGTAGTTCGGTGCGGCCTCCATCACCACATGGTACTGATTCAGCGGATTGTAGATCGTGGATACTTGGCGCTGACCGAACAGGTCATTCAGGGTGGAATCCAGTTGCGCCATACTCACGCCGAGCCGAGC
>JANYFP010000370.1 GCA_025362555.1 Verrucomicrobiota bacterium | reverse complement strand
CAGCTTCCTCCCCGGCAAGCACGTGGACCACATGCACCCGAACGCGATCATCGCCATCGCCGCCTCGGCCAATCGCGAGAAACTTACCCAGGAAATCTTCGGCGGTCGCATGGCCTACGTCCCCTGGATGCGCCCCGGTTTCGAGCTCGGCCTCGCCATGCAGGAGATCGCTAAGAAGCAGCCCGCCATCAAAGCCATCATGATGGGCCAGCACGGCTTCATCTCGTGGGACGACGACGAGAAGACCTGTTACGCCCACACCCTCGACTTCATCGAGACCGCCGCCGCCTACATCGAGGCCAAATACGCCGCCAAGGGCGGTGACGCCACGGCCTTCGGCGGACAACTCTACGCCACCCTCGATCAGGAAAAGCGCAACGCCACCTTCTCCGCCATCCTCCCCTGGCTCCGCGGCCAGGTCTCCAAGGAAAAACGCTTCGTCGGCACCGTGCAGGACGACGCCAAGATCCTCCGCTTCGTCAACTCCAAGGACGCCGCCCGTCTCGCGGAACTTGGCACTTCCTGCCCGGACCATTTCCTGCGCACGAAGATCAAGCCACTCTATGTGGATTGGAATCCGCAGAGTGAAGACGCCGCCGCGTTAAAGAAGAAACTCGCGGCAGGTCTTGAGGCCTACCGCAAGGATTACGCTTCCTACTATGCCAAATGCAAACACGCCAACTCACCCGCGATCCGCGATGCGAATCCGACTGTCGTGCTGATTCCTGGCGTCGGCATGATCGCGTGGGGCAAAGATAAATCCGAGTCTCGCGTCACCGCTGAATTCTATAATTGCGCCGTGGAGGTCATGCGCGGTGCCGAGGCGATCGATAAGTATATCGCCCTGCCGCAGCAGGAAGCGTTCGACATCGAGTACTGGCTGCTCGAGGAAGCCAAACTTCAGCGCATGCCCGCCGAGAAAGAACTCGCGCGGCAAGTCGTTGTCGTGATCGGTGCCGGCTCCGGCATCGGCAAAGAAACGGCGCACCGGCTCGTGAAGGAAGGCGCACACATCGTGTGCGTCGATTTGAACGAAGCCTCCGCGCAAGCCACCGCGAAAGAAATTACCGAGAAACACGGCGTGGGCATCGGCGTCGCCGGCACGGGTCTTTCCAATTGCGGTCCGGCGCTCGGGCTCGCGGCCAATATCACGGATCGCGCCAGCATCCGCACGATGCTCGACAAAGTCGCGCTGGCTTACGGCGGCTTTGATTCCATCTGCGTAACCGCCGGCATCTTCGTGCCGAGCGACACCACTGGTCACATTCCCGACGACAAGTGGGCGCTCACTTTTGCCATCAACGTCACCGGCAGTTATCTCGTCGGCGACGAAGCCTTCAAGACCTGGAAAGAACAGGGCCTGCGCGGCAATCTCGTTCTGACCACGAGCGCCAATGCGGCCGTCGCCAAGAAAGGCTCGGTTGCTTACGACGTTTCCAAAGCGGCCGGCAATCATCTCGTGCGCGAACTCGCCATCGAGCTCTCGCCCCTCGTGCGCGTGAATGGCGTGGCTCCCGCCACCGTCGTGCAAGGCAGTGCAATGTTCCCGCGTGATCGCGTCATCGGGTCCCTCGCGAAGTATGCGATTCCGTACACGGACGACGAGGCCACGGATTCACTGGTCACGAAATTGGCCCAATTCTACGCGGACCGCACGCTGACGAAATCCCCGATTACTCCGGCTGACCAAGCCGAGGCTTATTTTCTCCTCGTGACGAAACGCCTTAGCAAGACCACCGGCCAGGTCATCACCGTCGACGGCGGCCTGCACGAGGCCTTCCTACGGTAAAATTCCGGACAACTTCACAGGAGTTAACAGAGCAAACAGAGGATGAAGTTTCGTTTTTCTCCGTTACCTCCGTTTCCTCCTGTGAATAATTTCTGTTACTTATCTCATGAAAACAATTTCGCCCCAAGATCACAAAGCGCTAAGACCTTTCTTCGCTTCCTTAGCGACCTTGGTGTAAAATTTCTGCCGCTCAGTTTCCTCTGTTACCTCCTGTGAAATAAATTCCCATGCCCTCTCCTAAAACAATTCATTGCGCGGCCGTTGATCTCGGCGCGACCAGCGGGCGGGTCATCGTCGGGGCATGGAACGGCAAGCGTCTCGATCTCACCGAGGTGCATCGTTTCCTCAATCAGTTCCGCTCGATCGGAGGCCATGATTATTGGGATGTTCCCGGTCTGTGGAGCGAGATTGCCACGGGCTTGCGCGAGGCGAAGAAACGGTTTCCGAAACTCGTTTCGGTTGGCGTGGATACGTGGGGCGTCGACTACGTGCTCGTCAACGATGCCGGGCGCATGGTCTACCCGACGCACGCGTATCGTGACGCCCGCACGCAACCCGGTTTGAAACGCCTCGCTCACACGCGCGCCGCGCTCGAACGCATTTATGCGGCGACGGGTATCCCGAATGTTTTCTACAACAGCAGCCTGCAGTTGGAGGAAACGATCGCGAGTTGCCCCGCGGTCACGGATATCGCCACCCGCTGTTTGTTTTTGCCCGACTACTTTAATTATCTGCTCTCGGGGCGCATGGAGAATGAGATTTCATTCGCGAGCACCACGCAGCTCCTCGACGTGCACGGCAAAGATTGGTCGCGCGCCACGCTGGATCATTTCCATATTCCGTCGACCTGGTTCACGACCCCGATTCTGGCCAACACCGTGCTCGGTCCGGTGAAGGACTTTCCGGAATTGAAAGGCGTCAAAGTGATCGCCGTTCCCGGTCACGATACCGCGAGCGCGTACGATGCGATGCCGGCGGATCCGGCCGGCGGGGATTTGTTTCTTAGTTCCGGCACGTGGTCGCTCGTTGGCTTTGAGAGCGATCAACCGGTGCTCGGCGCGGAAGCGCTGGCCGCTCGCATTTCCAACGAGCGCATTGGCGACGGCCGTTATCGGCCGCTGACAAATGTGATCGGCCTGTGGCTGCTCGAACAGACGTTGAAGGAATTTTCCGCCCGGCCGAAGACCGATGCCGAATGGGCGAAGCTGATTGCGACGGCCGGAAAACTGCCGAGTTCGACTGTAGGAGGGACTTTACGCCCCGATGGGAATGCAGCTACGAACGCAAAATCGGGGCGTAAAGCCCCTCCACCAGCTGGACTTTTAGACGTCACTGATAGCACCTTCATCAATCCGCCTTCGATGCGGGCGGCGATTGATGCGCAATTGAAGAAACGAAAACTGCCCGTCCCCGCGACGATTGCCGCCTACACTCGCTTGATTTGCGATTCGCTCGGTCAAGGCCACGCGGATGCCCTCCGCGCCTTCGAACGTTTGGCCAATCGCAAGTTCCGCCGCATCTTGATCGTCGGCGGTGGCTCGAAGAATCGCCTGTTGTGTCAGGCCACCGCAAATGCCAGCGGCCTGCCGGTGCACGCGTTCACGCTCGAAGGCACCGCCGTCGGCAACCTCGCTTCCCAACTCGTCGGTCTCCGCGCCGTCCGGAACCTCGCGACCTTCCGCGCCGCGCTCGGCCGCCAGATCAAAGCCAATATTTATCAACCAAAACACTTCTGAGCAAATCTCGGCATCGGATTTTTTTAACCGCTAATCTTCGCTAATGAAAACAGAGTGGAGGCTTCATTCAGTCTTCCGGCTTCTCCTAATCGGAGAAGCGCACGGTTCGTTTTCTCCAGACTAAAAACCTGATTTGGACCGCTGATTTTCATAAATTTAGACTAGTTTTAAACCGAACCATACTAAACGTCCATGCTTCCCCGATCAGGGCGAGCCCGCACATCTCCTCCGAAGCCTTACGTCCGAAAATTAGCGTAGATTAGCGGTTAAAAACTTCCCTCTTTTACCATAAGTTTCTCCTCCACCTCCTGAGTTTATTTTTCTCCTCTCCCATGTCCTCCGTCTCTACTTCCGCCAAATCCATTCACGCCTCCTACCGGCTCGCGCGGGCCGCTTACGCCGAGCGGGGCGTCGATACCGATGCCGCCATCAAAAAAGCGCTCGCCGTGCCGATCTCACTGCATTGCTGGCAGGCCGACGATGTGCGCGGCCTCGAGACGCCGAGCGACGGCATCGCTGGCGGCGGCATCATGTCGACCGGCGGCTATCCGGGTCGCGCCCGGAATGGCGACGAAATGCGCGCTGACCTTGATCAGGTCTTGAAATTGTTGCCGGGCACCCAGCGCCTGAACCTGCATGCGTTCTACGCTGAGACCGGCAAGAAGCCCGTGGATCGCGACGAGATCACCCCGGCGAATTTTGCGGGCTGGCTCGATTGGGCCAAGGGCCATCGCATCGGCCTCGATTTTAATCCGACTTATTTCGCCCACGCGAAAGCCAACTCGGGTTTCACGCTTTCCAGCGCGGACAAAGGGATTCGGAAATTCTGGATCGATCACGGCCGTGCCAGCCGACACATCGCGCAGCATTTCTCCAAGCAACTCGGCTCGCCGAGCGTCATCAACCATTGGATTCCGGACGGCACGAAGGATCAACCAGCCGATCGTTTCGGCCCGCGCGAGCGACTTGTGGAGTCGCTCGATGCGATCCTTGATGACAAGAAAGTCAGCGGCGCGTACTGCATCGATGCGGTCGAAGGAAAACTCTTCGGGCTCGGCAGCGAGGATTACGTGGTGGGTTCGCACGAGTTTTATTCTTCTTACGCGCAAAGCCGCAAAGTCGTCCCGTGTTTGGACCTCGGCCATTATCATCCGACGGAGTCCGTCGCCGACAAAGTGTCTGCACTGCTGCAATTTCATCCGCGTCTGCTGTTGCACACGAGCCGGCCGATCCGCTGGGACAGCGATCACGTCGTCATTCTCGACGACGCCGTGCGCGCGCTCTTCACGGAGATCGCGCGGGGTGGCGCATTCAACCGCGTATTTGTCGCCCTCGATTTCTTTGATGCGAGTATTAATCGCATCGCGGCGTATGTGGTTGGCGCGCGCGCGACGCGGCAGGCGATTCTCCTCGGTTTGCTCGATCCGTCGAAATTGTTGAAAGCCGCCGATGCCGATGGCCGCGGCCACGTGCGGCTCGCGCTGATGGAGCAAGCGAAAGCGATGCCGTGGGGCGCGATCTGGGATGAGTTGTGCGTCCGCGCCGGCACGCCCCCCGCCGAAACCTGGCTGGACAACGTGGCGAACTACGAAACCAAAGTCCTGAGCAAACGCTCCTGAGTTTTTAACCGCTAATCTTCGCTAATGAAAACGGATTGGAGGCTTCGTTCAATCTTCCAGCTTCCCCTAATCGGGAAAGCGCGCTGCCCGAATTCGGTTTAACCGTACTAACAAATTCTTGAAACCCAAACGCCAACGCTTCCCCGATCAGGGGAAGCCTGCACATTCGAGCGAAACCCTTCATCCGAATAATCAGCGTAGATTAGCGGTTAACCTTCTTTTTGTCTCCCAGTCTTGAATATTTCCCAAATAAAATCGGATTTTTTAACCGCTAATCTTCGCTGATGAAAGCGGATTGAAGGCTTCGTTCAGTTTTCCGACTTCCCCTAATCGGAGAAGTGCGCTGCTTGGATTCAGTTTAAACAAAACCAGAATTTTTCCCGCTAATCTCTACTCATCTCAGCAAATAATCTCTGAAACCCTGACGCCAACGCTTCCCTGATTAGGGGAAGCCTGCACAGTCGAGCGAAACCCTTCATCCGAATAATCAGCGTAGATTAGCGGTTAAACATCCCCGCCTTTGATTTGTTTCTTCCTCCCTCTCTCATGAATTCTACTCACATCGAAAATCCTGACGTCGTACTGATCGGCAGTGGCGTCATGTCGGCCAATCTCGGAGCGCTGCTCAAGTGCCTCGATCCGAAGTTGCGGATTCAGGTGTACGAGGCGGCGGACGAATTGGCGTACGAGAGTTCGAACGGCTGGAACAACGCCGGCACCGGCCACGCCGGCATTTGTGAGCTGAGTTACACGCCGAACCGCGAGCCTGACGGCACGGTGAAAGTGCAGAAGGTCATCGATATATTCCAGGAGTTCGAGCAGTCGCTCCAATTCTGGGCACACGCCGTCGCGAGCGGCATGATCGATCAGCCCAAGGAGTTTATCAATCCGGTGCAGCACATGAGCTTTGTGCATGGGAAGGAGCAGGTGGAATTTCTCCGTGCCCGGCATGCCGGCATGTCGGCGCATCATTTTTTCGCGCCGATGGAGTTTAGCACGGATCGCGCGAAGATCGGCGCGTGGGCTCCGCTACTCACCGAGGGCCGCGATCCCGCCGTGCCCATCGCCGCCACTAAAATGGCTGGCGGCACTGATGTGAATTTTGGCGTCGTGTCCCGCAAGCTCCTCGGGTGGCTGGCGTCGCAGGAGGGTGGCGCGGTGGCGGCCGGCAACAAGGTCGTTGGCCTTCGCCGGGCTGGTGCGGGCTGGGATGTGACGGCGCGCGAGACCAAGACCGGCGCAGAGCGGACGGTGCGCGCGAAGTTTGTTTTCGTGGGTGCGGGCGGGGGCAGTCTGCCGCTGCTGCAGCTGGCCGGCTTGCCCGAGGCGAAGGGTCTCGGGGGTTTCCCCATCGGCGGAAATTGGCTCGTGTGCGACGATCCCGCGATCGTGGCGAAACACCAGGCCAAGGTTTACGGGCAGGCGCTGGATGCCGCGCCAACGATGGCGGTGCCACATCTCGACACCCGCATCCTCGACGGCAAGAAAACGCTTTTGTTTGGGCCTTTCGCCGCGTGGACCACGCGCTTTCTGCACCGCACGGGTAGTTGGACCGACCTCATCCGCTCAGTGAAGCCCCACAATCTCGGTACGCTCCTCAAGATTGGCGCGACCAACATTCCGCTCGTGCGTTACCTCGTCCAGCAAGGCACGCAGAGCATGGCTGACCGCATGAAAGTGTTGCACATCTTTTATCCCAACGCGCACGCGAAGGACTGGAAATTGGTCGATGGCGGCATCCGCGTGCAAGCGATCAAGCGGACGGACGGCGAAGCCGGCATCGTGCATTACGGCACGGAAGTTTTGACCAGCGCCGACCGCAGCATGGCTGCACTCCTCGGTGCGTCGCCGGGTGCGTCGGTCTGCGTCAACATCACGCTCGAGGTCATCAAGACCAGCTTCCCGCAACTCTTCGTCGGCGAAGCCGCGCAGAAACGTCTCAAGGAACTGATCCCGACTTACGGAGAAGACATGCGTCTCGCGGCTAACGCGGCTCGGTTTGCTGAACTACAGCAGCGCGCTCGTCTTGCGCTGAGATTGGCCTAGGCGGTCATGGAGTGCGGTGACTCGGCACCGCTTTCGACGAGCCGACTTGTCGGCTCGCCTCTGCTGATCCGCGGGACCGAATGAGATGGCGAACAACGCAGGTCGCGCGGACAGCCGAGGTGGTCCATCATAAAGTATAGCGGCGCCGAGTCGCCGCACTCCACGCGGGAGAAGGCCGAACTTTCTGCGCCCTGCGATCACCGCCGCACCATTCCTAGCAGCACACCTGTTTTCGTCTGGCATTGCGACGTGGGGCGGGAAATCTTTTCGGCATGCCTCACGTACCTGGTTTGCGGAGTTGTTACGCCAAGGTTGGCCGGTTTGTTTATTTCGGACGCATGCTCGACAAACTCCGGCTGCACGCGGCCGGGCAATTGCCCGCCGCGTATCAGGCGAATCTCGGAGACGCCCAGTTCTTCGTCCTCGACGGACGCTGTTGCCGCTTCCTCGGTGTGCGCTATGCGGAGTTACGGGAACGCACGTTGGCCGGCGGCACGGATGAGGAACTTCTCGCGTGGGCTCAGGCCCATGGCACGCCGCGCACGGATGAGGAATGTCACATGTGGAACCGCTTCATCGTGAAACTCGGTTGGCGCGACGAGCGTTCCGGCGTGCTGCCACAGCGCATCATTGAAGCCGGACTCGCGGGCAAGCCCATCGAAACCATCATTGACCACATCGAATACGACGAAGGCCGCGACCCGGTTGCCACGCGCGCTTGGGATTCGGTCTGAAGCGGAGTGAGGCCGTTCTCATAGAGAGCGGCAACCGAGACGCAGGGAGGATGCAAAGGTGACCAACGTGATTCGCTGGCTTGAAGTATTCCTTTGTGTAGCTCCGTGCTCACGTCAGCGAACTCTGTGTTCTGCTCCGCTTTTTTGAGCTAAAACAATTGTCTCGCGAAGAATTTGAAGGGGGCGAAGGAACAGGCTTGGCTCGCCGGAGCAGAAGCGGAGGCGGATGGTTAAGCGTTAGACGCGAGCCACAATTCCGCTTCGACCATCGTCTTGAAGATCTGCCGATCTACCGATGGATTTTCGCTGAGCGTTTGAAACATGCGGGCACAGCCATAGTCGAGTGGGTTTGGTGCGACAATGGCGGATCGGAACTTTTGTTGGAAAATGCGTTTCTGGCGCTCCTTGGCCAGCGACGAGATCGTTTCATAGTCAGAATCGCTTTTCTTCACTGCCGATAAATCGGTCAATCGATCAAAAGTCCTCCCGAAATTCGCATCCAAGAGTGCCGTTTCGCCGGCCAGGTCGATCATTTCAGTTTTAGTGACGTAGCCAGTGAGAATAATCCGAATGATTTGGGCGTCCACTTGGATTTGATAGGGCATGATATTTGAAATAATCATAGGGGGATCGAACGCCATCCGTCACCCTCCAAAGGGTGAAGCCGCAAAAATAATTCTGCCGACATTATCGGACTTGTCGCGCCTTAGCCTACGACTGAAGGCGGATTGTCTCGCGATTCGACTGAGGTCGAGGCGGCTCGGGGTCGGGGTGCATGCCCCCAAGCGTCCTCTGATCGTTCGAGCTGAGCTGTAGGAGGGGCTTTACGCCCCGATGGTTCGTTTGTTCGCCGCGAGGTTTTTAAATCGGGGCGTAAAGCCCCTCCTACAGCTTGTTTCTCCGGCAGGCTCAATCGTCTCCCGCTGGCCGATTCTGCTGGTCGATTGCGCGTTGGGCGTCGGCCGCATTTTTTTTCCAATCGGCTGCGGCCTTCGGATCGGCTTCGCGGACCGCGCTGCCGATGCGGTTGAGCTCGTCCAATTGTTGTCGTTGGCGATAGACCCGACCGCGTTCCGCCATTGAAGGGGAGAAAATGGGAAAGGAAAAACCGTTAAGCAAAGCGTCGAGTCCCTTGAGCGAATTTTTAAAATCGAGGGCCAACTTCTTGCGCCGCCCGGCCTCAGCCAGGATATCCAGTGGATCGACTTTCTGGGGCTTTCGCTCTCGCACGGTAATTTTTTCCAATTCTAGAACCTCAGGATCGTGGCCCACCGTGGAAGCGGGCTCGTCGCGCCGTAGCTCCAACGAAGGCGGATCGGTTTGTGACTTATATCCCGGCAACTCCGCCTTGATCATGGCGGAGATATGGGGCGAGACCTTGCTCGATTCCTTCGCGGGACTCTCCGGGCTGTCCGCCAGGAGTGCGGCCGGCCAAGCCAATAGAACCACCAGTGTGCCCGTCTGTTTCATGGAATCTAGCTTGCGACAGGCCCGAGGATGAATGTTTCCCTTTCACCTCGAAATAGTTTTTTTGAAATCTGACGCGCCCCGCAAACCGCCGCCCGTTTCAACGAGCTCGCAACCGCAGCTCGCAAGTAACTGAAGCTGATTTGAGTGTAATGCCTCATTTCTCGGTGAGTCCTGGCCGGAGCATATTAAATAAGAGTGTAGCCGACTATTTGTGTAGATGACATGTGGCCGACAGGTTGGCGTCTTTTGCGCCGCCTGTCGGCCACATGTCATCGGTTTTATTCCCAGTGGGTCGAATACCCCGGATCTCGCCTGGGCGGGATCGGCTTGGTTGTAGCAGCGGCGGTAACGCCGCTGGCCAGCCGTCTGACGACGGCTGCTACGATCAGAGGGAGGTCTGTGCGCGGTGGCATGACAGGCTTGATCAAATGCCCTGGGGATCTTTATTGAAAATGCGCCAGCTCCCTCTCCGTTGTCTCCGTTTCCTCCTGTGAAAACGGATTGGGTGCCTTGTAGGTTGCCAACGGCGGCGCCTTCCCAACGGTGGACTCATGCGCACGCTTTCCGGAGCTGTATTGGGTCTGTTGTTAGTAAACATCGCAGTTTTTGCCGCCGGCTTGCTGCTGCCCGGCGGGCGTGAGCACATTATCGCCACCGGCGCGCTCTGGTATCCGGCTAACGAAAATTTCGCACCGTGGCAGGTGGTGTCGTATATGTTTTTACACGCGGATTTCGGCCATATTTTCTTCAACATGTTCGCACTCTTCTCTTTTGGTTCGATCCTGGAACGGGAATGGGGTGCGGCGCGTTTCCTGGTCTTCTATTTTCTCTGCGGCGTTGGTGCCGCGCTGGTCCAACTCGGGGTGAACTGGTATGAATTCGCGGGGCTGCATGAACGTCTCGTCGCTGCCGGAATCACGCCCGACGCCATCGCCGCGATGTTGAAGTCAGGCCGCGGTGAGTTGCCGTTGGATCCTGCGCTCAAGGCGATGGTCATCTCGCTTTATCGCATCTTTATCGCTCCGACGCTCGGTGCCTCCGGTGCGATCTACGGCCTCTTGGTGGCGTTTGGCTGCCTTCATCCCAACGCGAAACTCTCGCTGATGTTCTTCCCGGTGCCGATCGCCGCAAAGTTTTTCATCCCGGGCATGCTGGCCCTCGACCTGCTTTCCGGGGTCACCGGGTTTTCCCTCTTCGGCGCCAACGTCGCCCATTTTGCCCACCTCGGCGGCGCGGTGATTGGATTCCTCCTGATGCTGCTTTGGCGCACCCGCATTCCGGCGGGTCCCGGCGCCATTGCTTCACACCCGATGGCGTGAGGGAATTTTGGCGCTTGAGAGCGTTTTGATCAAAATCATGGCCTCTGTGTTTCATAGCAGGGCCGTTGCTTGCGACGGCCTAGACGTGCGGACCCAGACACCAGCCCCAGCGCGGCCGCCGCAAGCAGCGGCCCTACACCAATAGTCGGCTGCCGTTTTATTGAATCTGTATTAGTAGCGAATCCGAATGGTGCGCGGGGAATTGTTTTCGAGGGAAAAATCGGCGTAGTGCGAGGCGCCGGTCTGGCTGATCGTCGACGCAATCGCCTGGCCGTCCACTTTCACGGATTTAACCGCCGTAACGGTGGGCGGCAGGAGGAAATGGCAATTGATCGTGCCGCCACTGCCCGTGACCGTGACGAGAATTTCCTTCGCGGCCATATGATGATCATAACGGTAGGCGACATAACCTTCCGACACGGCGTATCGCACAGTGGCCTGGATGGAACGGTCTTCACTCAAATCCCACCGAGGGGCGAGTACGGGATGAGCAAATCCCTGACTTAATGGACTGTCGTTTACGCCGACCAGCCCTTCAATCATGGCCGCCATCGCGGTGGCGGCCGCCCAATCATCGGGTCCGCCAAAGGAAACCGGATTGGGTGGAATAAAGTGTGCCCGATCCGAGAGCGTCAGGCCGACGACCGTATAAATGCCGTTGTCGTCGGGTGCCTGGAAATGAATCGTATCGATGCTTTTCTCCGGGTGCGGATTATCGATGGCGCACCACGACAGTCCGACATCCTTGCTGACCGGACTCGGTCCATGCCACGCGATGCCGGAGGTTTCAGTTTTCAAATCGGGAAACCACCAGAAGGTAAGTTGTTTCTCCATGATCAGGTATTGGACTGCGCGAGTGCCATCGGCATAGACGAAGGCCAGACTGCCGCAGACTTTTTCCGACGTGGGTTTGGTCGAGGTATGCAGCAGGTAGATGGCTTCGGCTTTTTCATGCACCGGCACGTCGGCGGATGGAGGAAATCCTTTGCGGTGGGAAACGGCGAGGGCGGTCCGACGTTGATTTTTTGCCGGGTCGGTCACGTTGAAATCGATGCCGGCGAACTGTTGGGGTCCGACGGGCAGCCCCCGGATATCGTCACCGGGCTTGGGCATTTGCATCCACGGGAAAGCGTCTGGTCCGCCGCGATCCTCGATATCCATATTGGCAACCTGAGCGAGGTCGACCGGTCGGTAATGAGGCGCGGGTGGTGCGGGCGGAATGGATCCCGTGTAGGCGAACCAGATTTTATTGCCGTGCCGGTGGCCGAGGTCGGTGAGGCGATCCAGAATGTCGCGGGCGTACGGTTCGAAGCCATTTTCAAACGCGCCCCGGGCCAGTTCTCCCGCCACGTGACCGCCCACGCCGCCATTCATGTATTGCCAGGGTTTGTTATGCAGCGTGAATCCCTTGGGGAACGGCGGGTAAATCGCGTACCATTCACCGGGCGAACCGGGAGGCAGATTTTGCTTCAGGTCGAGGTAGGTGGCGATGATCGCGGCGGAGTGTGGCTGGCCGATTCCTCGGTTGAGGGAATAGGCGTTGCCTTGGGCAATTTGAGATTTCTCGTCGACGCCGAGATCGCGTTTCACAGTCGGATCTTCGTCGATAAAATGCGTGAAGAATCGTCCATTCCACGACAACGCGTCCAACCGCTGGCGAATCCCCGCAGCGCGCTCCAGGTAACGCGAGGCCTCCGCGAATTGCCCGGCGTGCTCTAGCATTTCCGCGAGCTCCTCACACGCGGCGGCATAGTGCGTGTTGTCGCCAAAAAAGACGCCGAACTTTGATTTGTCGGGATCGATCAACATCGTGTTGGTGAGACCGATGTCAGGCGTGTAGGCGTCATCGACCTCGAAGTCCCACGAATCGATCGTGTACACCCGTTTCAGCAGTTGAAACCGCCGGCTCCAGCGCGCCGGATCGTTCATCGAATAGTCGAGCGCGCGCTTGGCCGAGGGGAGGTTTTGTTGCATCCACTCATCGCTGACGCCGGCCTTCCAGCTTTGGTAGATCGTGCTGACGTAAATATATTCCGGATGATTTTCCGTCGGCTGACGGACGAAGAAACGGTCGCCGTATTTTCGAACGTAGCCGAAGGGACCGTAGGCGGTTTGGTAATAATCCGCGGCCGCACCCGGGTTGATATTGCTCCAGATCATACCGTCCTCGCGCTGCACGTGGCGCATCAGATCGATAAACTCCGTCACGTAAGGGCTGAAATATTTCATGCCTTTGGCGGTATGATAATTATCGAGCACCCAGTTTACAAAGAAGTGATACGTCTGCCCATTCCACACCGTTTGTTCGACGCCCCCGGCGAAATCGGCGCTGAGACCTGCGTGAAACAAGTTGAACATATCGCGGTATTTCCCGCCATCATCCACGGACGTTTCGGCTTCGAGGACGAAGGTGAGTCGCGTCATTTCTTTTCCGGACGCGTCATGGATCAGGACCGTGTGTTTGCCCAACGCGCCACCGGCCACAAAACTAATCCGTGGATCAATGAGGGGCGCGGTAAAATAAATTTTGCCTGCGCCATCGCGAACTTCGACCACGCTGGCGCCGCCTTCTGCCAGGACCACGGTGTCCAGCGGGTGAACGCGGGTGATGGTTTGTGGAGTGCCATCACGATTGGCGGACAGCAGTAGAGGGGTGGGGCTCGCGTCAACGCCCAACGCCATCGCGAAAATAAACAGCAGAAGAATTTTAAGTTTCATCGCGCCGAGGGGAGGGGAAAGGGCCGCCAGTAGTAGGAAGGAAGAACGATGCCGGCGAAAGACTGAAACACGCCGCGTCCCGAAGTATGCTGCAGGTCCCCTCGCGGGCTGGGTCGGAAATAAGAGGCAAACCGATCTACTGTACCTGGGTTTGTTCGAATCGAGCAGCAATTTCCGTATCACGATTAGCAATTACGACCACAGCCATTCGGGTTTGCCCCCTTTTCGGAGGCCCGAAGCCGCGTTCGTGAGCACTAGGGGATAGTAGCATCGAGCGGCCCGACCCCATGCGATAGGCATCGGATTGCGATTTTTCTCAATCAGGCCGTGGACGGTGATCAGATTTTGTTTTCGGTCAAAAAACTGGAAACTCTGCCGCACGAGGAGGCCGGTTGGAAAATTCTAGTAAATACAAAAGCGCGGACCATCGATCCGCGCCGATCTTTACGCTACAGCAAATGAACGCTTGAAATCGGCGAAGATATTTGTGCCAGTGGGAGATCGCCCCTCTTTCTTGATTCGGCATTCCCCGATGCCGACAATTTAGTTAGCTCTGAATTATCCAAATAAAACTGTTTCGGAGTGTTTTCGCACTCGGACAGTATCGTTTGTTACCTAACCCCAAATATAGAATGCAACCGAACCCCCGTTGTTGTTTATTGGTCGTCACAGCGTGCGCTGTTTTTGTCCGTGGATACGCTCAATCGGCGCCTCCCGCCCCCGATGAATCGGCCCCGTCCGGTTCCACGATTGAACTTCCGGCCTTCGAAGTGAGATCGGAAAAGGACAACAACTTCGTCGGCAAGTCTTCGCTCAGCTCCACCCGCATCGCCGTAGACTTGTCGGAAATTCCGCAATCGGTCAGGGTGCTCAACAATTCCTTTATTCAGGCGCTCGGGCCGACGATGCTGAGCGACGTCCTCAACTACGTTGGTGGCGGCCAGAGCGGCCAGCTAAATTGGACTCCCGGCCGCATGAATATCCGTGGTTTCACCGGTGATGCCGATTATGTGGACGGATTCGCGCCGCCTGCCGCCACCGCGCAGGACTCGGTCCTCTATGACCGGATGGAGATTATCAAGGGCCCTTCCGCCATCTTCATGGCGGCCGACGGCAGTCCAGGTGGCATCCAAAACAAGATTTCCAAGAACCCGCGCACAGATCAGTCGACCGAAGTGACGGTTCAGGCCGGTTTGTTTGCGAGTAACAAGGTCACCATCGATTCCACCGGGGCTCTGACCAAGGACAAGAAACTTTCCTATCGAGTCGTTGGGTCCTATTCCTATTGGGACGACTATTACAGATACACCTACATGCACCGGTCTATCGTGATGGGCGCGTTGGAATACGATTTTTCTGCGAGCACCAAGCTGGTGGTCAAGGGATCGCTTAGTAAAGTCTATTGGCCGTCTTACAACGGCCTGCCGATGGATCCCCGCACCTTGCACGTGATTGATTTACCCCATGATTCCACCCAGGACTTGGATAGACCCCAGAACTGGCGCACGGATTATGTGGATCGTCTGTGGGCCAATTTCAGTTCCCGCCTCAATGATCACCTTGCGATCAACATCAAGGGCATGCGTGCCTTTGATGATGCCAAGCGGTTCGAATCGATCGCCCCGACGTGGTCGGAAGGAACCACGACCGGGACCGCCTTGATCAACGGCGTATCCACGCCGGTGACATTCCTCGGTGGCAAATGGACCAATCCCGGAGTATCTACCTCGGAGACTCTGGCGCCGGTCAACTATGTCCTGAAGAACGGCACCTATTTCGTCACCGATTCCTGGGCAGGCACATCAAATTATACCGGCGGGGCGATTCCACGCAGCACCATCAATGCTGACGATGCCCACGGCCGCTATGACGACGTTCAAGCTGACTTGAATTTTAACTGGGCGACGAGCAATTTCAGCGAGGGGCTGCTGATGGGCGGTGAACACCGCAATTCACCGGGTTACACCATCACTTATAAAAATGGCGTCTCCACCTCGCCTTGGTTTCCCTACGCTCCGGATACCCCCGCCACCGTGGTGACCAATTACACCACGCCCAGTGCTTTCACCAACGCGCGGTCCAGACAGGATCGCTTCTATATACTTGAGACGCTGAAGCTGTTTAAGGAACGGCTCATCCTGAATTGGGGTGTTACCCGGGCCAGGACCTTTGCCTCCACTTATAATAATCTCACCAACGCGTGGGTTGGCGTGCCCAATGGTTATACTCTTTTCAAGAACTTGGTGCAAAATGGTGTCACCTACAAGGTGTTGCCGAACGTCTCAGTATTCTATGGTTCAAATCAGAATTTCGCGGCGAACGGCACGGGTACGCTGAATGGCGTCCCCAATTCAGTATTGCCGGCGAAGACGGGCCAGCAGCACGAAATCGGGGTCAAATCTGATTTCCTCAATAAACGGCTGTCGGTCAATGTCTCGTATTTCGACGTGCACCAGCAGAACAACACGGCTCCCTCCTTTCCCTCGGACCCGCTCAATCCGAACGTGCTGATCCCGGGCGTGATTTCCCGCGGCTTTGATGGCGATCTCTCCTTCAAGGTGAGCAAACAACTTTATTTGATCGCCAGCTTCGCCAACTACAGTGCCAAGTCGATCCTCGGAGCGACCTACGATGGACACCAAGGTGCGATCTTTCTCCAGCCGGGCACCAACCAAGTTGCTTACGGCTCGGTGCCGGTTGATAATACGGCGCAACATACCTACAGCCTTTTCGGCCTGTATCAGTTCAATCGGAAGTTTTCGATCGGGGTTGGTGGTAATTATCTATCGAAGCGCGCCATCACCGATGGCAGCAACCAAGTGTTTTGGGGCTATATCCCCGGTCGGTTGTTGGTGGATGCAAACATCAAATACGATTACAACCAGCACCTCAGCTATACGCTCTCGATCTCCAATCTGTTGAACAAAAAATTCATCTATTCCGCCCGCAGCGAAGACGTCATGGTCATGGGCACGCCCATCAACCTTCGGATGGCAGCGACCTACAAGTTCTGACCCTTTCGCCGGGGGTCAGGCAGCTGACCATCGGTTCTTCGGCTAAGCGATCCGACTGAAAAACCAATTATTCAAGGCTGGACGGATTTATCCGCCCAGCCTTTTGCTTTCAGCGGCATGATGGTCTCCGGCGGTGATCGGAGGTCGGGTTTCAATTGGTTATAATCCAGATGAACCCATTCCCTTTGCAGCCCGTATCCGTTAATAGAGTAATCCAGTTACTAGCATCTAGCGACCCCATCGGATTAGCGTCGCGCCGAGTCCGAAATGGCTGCCGGATGAGATTGCGAGCCGCGGCCCGGCCGACGTCGGCCCGGCACGCCGTCTTGAAAAAAGCGCACTGGATATCGATTGGAATCCGCAGCATATAACAGAACAACCCTCCCCCCAAAAAACATGCCGCACGCCAAGAGCACCTCACCGGAATCATTTCGTGGCCCGAAGCACGACGAGTCCGCGACAAAATCCTTTCACGAAATGCGGCGAAAATTTATCAAGGGCGGACTCGTCACCGCACTCGTGGGGCCGGCGATTGCCTCGCTCGCGAAAGGCTCGGAGCCGCCGATCGTTTCGCTTCGGGATGAGACGCGGAAATGGCGGCAGGGAGCGGAAGGACAGCGCCAGGCCGATCAGGGCGACGGCACTTTTCTCAATCCCATCCTTTCCGGCGATCATCCTGATCCGACGATCCTGAAAGACGGCGACGATTACTACATGACTTTCTCGTCGTTCAATTCGTTTCCCGGGATCGTCATCTGGCATTCGCGCGATCTGGTAAATTGGCAGCCGGTCGGACCAGCGCTGCGCAAAAACCTCGGGACGGTGTGGGCGCTCGATCTCTGCAAGCACGGGAACCGGTACTACATCTATATTCCCGGTCTGCCCCCGGGGAAGGGGTGGGGGTGCTTCGTCATCCACGCCGATAAGATCGAGGGCCCGTGGAGCGATCCGATCGACCTCGGGATCGAGGGCTGTATTGACCCCGGCCACGTCGTGGGCGAAGACGGGAAGCGATACCTTTTCGTTAATGGCATCCGCAAGATCCGGCTCACCGATGACGGCTTGGCGACGGATGGAAAATTGGAACCGGCCTACGCGCCTTGGCGCTATCCGGAGGAGTGGGTGACGGAAAACTTCGCGCCGGAAGGCCCCAAGCTCTTGCGCCGTGGCCCGTGGTTTTATCTCGTCACGGCGGTGGGCGGCACCGCCGGCCCGGCCACCGGCCACATGGTCATTGCGGCTCGCTCCCGGTCGGTCCACGGGCCGTGGGAACATTGTCCGCACAATCCGCTGGTTCGCACGCTTTCGGCCAACGAGCCTTGGTGGTCGCGCGGGCATGCGACGTTGGTGGAAGGGCCGGCCGGCGACTGGTGGATGGTCTATCATGGCTATGAGAACGGCTTTCGCACCTTGGGTCGGCAGACGCTGCTGGAGCCGATCGAGTGGACCGATGACGGTTGGTTCAAGGCCACGGGCGGCGATCTCGGTCGTCCGCTTCCCACACCCAAGGGCGGCACCGCGGTCCGGCATGGACTCGCGCTCTCCGATGATTTCTCAACCAACAAATTCGGGGTGCGGTGGGCGTTTCACGATCCGGGTGCCGATGAGATGGACCGGGTGCGCTACGACGGGAACTCGCTCGAACTGAAAGGCGCGGGAAGTTCTCCGTCCGCCAGTTCCCCACTGACCTGCCTCGCGGTGGATCGCGCCTATCAAGTGGAAATCACGATGGAGCTGATCGACGCGGTCGAGGGCGCATTCCTGCTGTATTACAACCCGAAGGCATTTGTGGGACTCGGATTCACAGGAGAAAAAGCGAAGACCTACCAGTATGCGACCACCGAGGAGTGGGCGAGTGTCCCGCTGCAGGGACGAAAGGTCCGGGCCCGGATCACCAACGATCGCCATGTCGTCACCTACCACTATTCGCTGGATGACGGGCAAACCTGGCGGCGGCATCCCACGCGGATGGAGGTCGCAGGAATGAATCATAATGTCTTCGGCGGATTCCTCAGTCTGCGCATCGGAATCTGCGCCTTGGGCGCCGGACGAATCCGTCTGAGCCGGTTCACTTACCAGGCCTTCGAGGGAACGATCTAAGTCCAAAAACTTCCCCCGCTGAAATGAGCCTCGGCAGAGTGTGGAGTGCAGGGTGTGGAGTGCGGTGACTCGGCACCGCCTTCGACGAGCCGCCTCTACGGCTCGCCTCCTAGAAATCCCTGCGGTCGGCGGCTCGACTGGTGGAGCGAGTTTGCTCGCGATTCGGCGGGTGCGGAGTTGCGCGACTGACGGCTCTGACTAGCAGGCTGCTGAAAAAGTCGCGATTTGAATGAACAATTGAAAAAGAAAGGCGTCGGAGCGGGATGCGCGGAAAACTTCCTTCTCAACCGAGTTTTGTGAGTCTGATTAACGTCGAGACGATGATTGGGGCCAATCAT
>JANYFP010000364.1 GCA_025362555.1 Verrucomicrobiota bacterium | reverse complement strand
GGGCACTCAGTTCAAAATTTCCCGCCACCACTGCGTAAGCGAAATGAAATTCATCCCGCGTCCCCCAGATATCCTCGCCGCCCGCGCTGATTTCCACGCCAGCGGGTGACTGTTTTGTTGCACCACGCAGATGCGGAGATCCGAGGTCAACGCCGGTTAAAGGCAAGGTAGTCATGATGGAAAATATTCCTGGCAATTTTTCTGCTCCGAAATCGCGGCCAACGCCGCCGGTTCCGCCGCCAATCCATTGCGAGCCGGATTTTCTCGTCCGAAGAAAATGACGAGGGGATCGGCGGAGTGAAGCGTTGGTTGCATTGGGCAGGGCAGGGAAGCCCGACCATTTGGGCTGCGCCGCATTTTCCAACCGCTCTTGAGAGGCCCCTCTTTCGAGGGGGACGGAGCTACGCAGTTTACTTTAAAATCACTCCTGATACCGTATGCGGTTCACCTTGCCAATGTCATTGCCCCACCACGCTTCATGGTTTTGACGCCTTTACTCCTCCGACTCTTTGGTTTGTCGCTGAGCCTTGTGATGGTGGCGCAAGGCGCGTTTGCGGAGGAGTCCCTCACTCCAATTTCAGTGATTAAGGCGATGTCGAAAGAAGCGGCCGCTGTGGCGGTGCCGGTGCGCGTCAAAGGCGCGGTGATCCAAAGCGAACCCGGTTCTTTCGTGATTCATGACGGCAACGAAGGTCTTTTTGTTCTAGGCAATGGCCTAGCCGTGCCACCGTTTGGCCGCGAGGTCGTGGTCGAGGGCACGACTGATTCCGGTGGATTTGCTCCGGTGATTCGGGCCGGACGAATTACTCCCGTCGGAGAGCGCGACGTGGTCCCGCGAATGATCAAGGAGTTCGAGGAGCTGGAAAGTGGATCGCTGGATTGCCAATGGGTCGAGGTCGAGGGGTGGCTGCGCAGTGCTCAACCGCCGTCGCCGGAAGTGCCTGCCTACACCGCCTACGCGATTCTATCTTCCGGCACGGCCCGATTGAATCTCACGTTTTTAGATACCAGCTATGCGGAGGTGAGAAAGTGGGTGGGGGCTCGGGTGCGCCTGCGGGCCGCCTGCGGACATTACTTTAATCCGCATGGCCAATTGTACGGCGCGCGCTTGATCGTGCCTCGCACCGCCGAGATTCGCGTGCTCGAGCCGGCGTTGCCGCGCGAGGCCGTTCCACTCGTGCAAATTGATTCACTGCTGCGCTACTCCCGGCAGGAGGCACCGCAGGGTCGGGCGCACATTCAAGGCGTGGTGACCTATCAGCGGGGCGGGTCCGAACTTTACCTGCAACAAGGCCAGCGGGGGGTGTATGTGAAACACTCCGATCAACGGAATCTGGCGCTCGGTGATCTCGTGGATGTGGTGGGTTATATTCGGCGAGGCGTCTATTCGCCGGAGATCGAAGATGCGGAGACCGAGCTGATCGGTCGCGGGCCGGAGGTTGCGGCGCGCCCCGTTTCGGCGGAGCAGGCCAAGGTTTCCGATGGTGAACTAGTTCAGGTCGACGGAGTGTTGTTGGATTATTTTCGCGGACGGGAAACCACCGTGCTCACCCTGAAAGCGGACGGAGCTCCTTTTACTGCGGTGCTGCCCTTGCACCCCGGAGCGCAGAATCTGCCGGCCGCCGGCAGTCTCATCCGTCTCACCGGAGTGGTGCGCACGCTGCGGGCGCCGGTTATTGGCACGCCGTTTCCCTGGACGCCGAGTTCGTTCGAGGTGCGGTTGAGAACCGATGATGATCTTCGGGTCCTGCAACGGCCGGCGATTAATTTGGTGGCCTGGGCCTTTGGTGGCGCCACCGTATTGACGTCGGTGGCGCTGTTATTTGCCGGCACCCTCTGGTGGCAGTCGAAAGCCAAATTGCGCGAACAGAAAATGAAACGCATCGCGCGCGAAGCGGAATTTGCCGCCATGATCAAGGAGCGCATGCGCCTGGCCCGCGAAATCCACGACAGCCTCGCGCAAGGCTTCACCGCCGTCTCCATTCAACTCGAGATCGCCAAACATAAATTGCCCGCCGAAGCGGCCGCAGCGTTCGATCACATCGAGGCGGCGCGCGCTTTGGTGCGCGAGAGTCTGGCCGAAGCGCGCCGGTCGATCCAGGGTCTGCGGCTCGAAACCTTATCCAATGAGGATTTTATCGCCGCGTTGACGCGTTCCAGTGCGAGAATTCTCAAAGACACGGACATCGCGTTTCACCAGGAACTGGATGGCGACATCACCCGGCTCGGGGCCGACGCGGAAAACGAATTACTGCGCATCGCCACCGAAGCGATGACCAATACCGTGAAACATGCGCAGGCGAAAAATATTCACGTGACGTGCCGCGTGCGCGATGACTACGGCGAGTTGCGCGTGAGCGACGACGGAGTCGGCTTGAAGGCGGGTGCCACTCCCGCCAGCGGCTTCGGTCTTCGCGGCATGAAAGAACGCGCACACCGGCTCAACGGTCATCTCGTGGTCACGAGTGAGCCCGGCCTCGGCACCCATATCATCGTCCGAATCCCCATCGAAGGAACCTCATGCCACGTCCCATCCAATTACTCGTCGTAGACGATCATCCCGCATTTCGGGCCGGCCTTCGCGCCATGCTCAACGATGCGCCGCGTTTCACCGTCGTGGGCGAAGCTGGCACGGTCACCGAAGCGGTGGCCCTGCACCAGCAATTGAATCCGGATGTGACGCTGATGGACTTGAATCTGCAGGAAGAAAGTGGGATCGTCGCCATCCGGCAGTTGCTCGCTCAACGCGCGGATTCACGCGTCATCGTTCTGTCCACGTTTGATATGAGCGAAGACATTCACCTCGCGTTCGAAGCCGGCGCGCGGGCTTATTTGTTGAAAGACTCCTCGCGCGCGGAAATTATTGCGGCCATCGAGGCCGTGCACGCAGGCGAACGGTTCGTGCCGACAAAAATTGAACAACGCCTGGTTGAGCGACGGGCGCGGCCGGCTTTGTCGGCGAAGGAAATCGAAATTCTTCAGCTCATCGTGCAAGGGCTGAGTAACAAAGAGATTGGCGCGAGTTTAAAAATCACGGAGTTCACCGTCAAAGGACACCTGAAGAATATTTTCCTGAAACTGCACGTTTCCGACCGTACGGAAGCGGCCATCAAAGCGGTGTGGGAGGGCATTGTTCATCTCCGGCCCGCGACGTTTCAATAGATCCGATTTTCAGCGGTCGCGGGATTTTTTCCGGGTGGCCGGTCGCCTGCCAAAGGCACCCCGCCCACAAAACAAAGCGCCTGTAGGTTTTATGGTTCCTCGCTACTTCCAGTGGGCAGACTGACAAAACAGAATCAAACCCCGGAGGTTCTAACCGCTCATTGGATTCATCAAGGGATGAATCTTTGAAAGTGCGGCTTCGCCTAATCGTCTCCGCCATGGGCTTCTGGGGCCTGCTAATCGCAGGCAGAACCCACCAGTCAGCGATCAGCAAACTCCCCGGAACCCACCCCGAAGACGATGAGTCCAAGGGGTATTCTAAAGTTTCGCCTATCGGCGAAACTCATTAGCGGTCACCTCCTCTCACTTGGGTTCTGGTCGAAGCTC
>JANYFP010000333.1 GCA_025362555.1 Verrucomicrobiota bacterium | reverse complement strand
GACCGAAACGACTGCGCACCTGGCAATCGCCCGGCGTAAACGTCGTATCGGGTTTAATTTTCAGACCGGGATAACGCTCAAGCCAACCGGGATTGAGCTGGTGAAATAGATCTGCATCGCGCGGACAAAGGATCAATTCGAGATTCTCTCGCTCAGGAAAAAGCTGATCCAGCGCATCCCGACACAGCCGTTCCACAATCTCAACGGGTGGCTCATAGCCCGCCAGCAGATGTTTCGCGATGTCGAGTGCCAGCGCCGGCAGCGCTTCGTGCAATTGTTTGAGCAAGCCGGATTCCAAATGGGAAAGTTGGGGCAGAACTCCGCTGCTCAGGTGGGCAACCTCGGCGCGGATATCAACCATCTGCTGATCCGCCAAGGCCCGGGCACCATCGACGCCGCGCCGGTAGGAGGCTTCGCCGTGCGCACTGAATTCCGTCTCGGTGTAAAGCCGCCCCGCCTGCCCCGCAGTGGCGGTGCCGGTCAAGGGACGATCAAATGCAATGAGTTTGTGGTGAACCATGGGAAATCAGGTGACAACGCTTTCAGCGCCTTCCGAATCGAGGGTGATCGCGCCTTCTTCTTCGAGGCGGCGAACCACCTGGATGATGGCGTCCTGGCCCGCTTCGACGTCCTTGAGCCGCACCGGCCCGAGCAAATCGATTTCCTCGCGCAAGCTTTCTGCCGCGCGCTTGGAGATCGAGGCGTAAATTTTTTCGCGCAGACCCTCGCTGGCCGATTTCATCGACACCGCCAGATTGGCCGAATCGACTTCGCGCAGCACGCGCTGCAAATCCGCCGGCTGGAGCCGCGTGAGATCGTCGAAGCTGAACATCTTTTTGCGGATCGCCGCGCCGAGCTGGGCATTGCGCTCCTCGAGCCGAGTGAGCAGCGTCTTCGACATATCTTTGTCCAACTCGTTGAGCAAGTCGGCCACCGCACGAACACCACCGCTGCGATGAAACGCGGGCCGCACCTTCGTATCGAAATGTTTGCCGAGCGAGCGCACGATTTTTGAAACGAGATCGAGCGACGTGGACTCAATCGTGCCGAGACGCTCCACGACTTCCTCGCGCAAATCGGGACTCAGCAACGTGAACACCGCCGCAGCTTTTTCGTTGTCGAGATACGACAGCAGAAACGAAATCGTCTGCGGCTGTTCGGATTTGATTAAATTGTAGATCTGCCGGCCTTCCATTTCGCTGATGTCCTTGATCACCTCGACCGAGGTGCCCACCGGACCGACGCGGCCAATGATCGCCGACGCCTTGTAATCGCCCTTGGCAATTTCCAACGTGCGTTGGGCGTAAGGCAGACCGCCGAGCGCAGAATTCACGCTGAGCGCAACGATGCTGCCGAATTCTTCCATCGCTTGTTTCTGCACGGCTTCCGACACCATCGGAAAGCCGGACATTTCGCGGCAAAGCAACTCGATCGTTGCGTCGTCCAAATGTTTCAAAACCTCCGCGGCGGCATCGGGCCCGACGAGAATCAGGAAAATTGCCAGCTTTTGCTGACGGGAAAGTTTACTGTAATCGATATCAGCCATGGCAGCGTTAATTCTTGTTGGCTGGAGTGGCGACCCAATCGCGCAGCGCGGCGCCGATATTCGCCGGCTTGTGGCGGATCAACTGATTGAGCATCTCGGGTGTAATGCCGGCACCGCCATTCGGCAGCGCGCGACCGAGCGCATCGGGCGGCATCGAGAGCACTTCAACCGGCACGGGCTCGACCTTTTGCTTGGAGAGCAGGCGGAAAAAGAAAAAGAAAACACCCACTGCGATCACGACCGCGCCCCACCGACTCGATGCTTCAAACCAACCCATCCAGCGATTCTCGGTCCGGAGCGCTTCGAGCTGTGCCGGGAGACGCTCGGCCACTTGAAACGGCACTTCCTGGAGGGACACAAGGGAATCGAGTGATTGACCAGCGACTGGTTTCAGGCCGAGGGCGTTGAGCACAATCTGACGAAGGGAATTCAATTCTTCGGCGGTGCGTTTGACCGCCACCGGCTCGGCGACCGGAGCGGCGCCAGCGACAACTGCGGCCACGGCGGCGGGACGCTGAGCGATAAAGACGGCCGCACTGAGATTTCTCACGGTACCCGGATTGCGAATCACATTGGTCGTGGTCCGGTTGATTTCGTAAGTGGTCGTACGGTTCTTGCGATTCTGCTCGGTCAAAGACGTCGGACGAGCACTGGCATCGGGAGCAGCTTTGTCGGGATTGTTGGCGGCAACTCCGGCCGGGCCGCCGCCGCTGCGCTGTTCCGTGGCGTTGCTGATATCTTCGGAGATGGTTTGCGAGCGAACAACCTGCCCTTCCGGATCATATTTCTCCTGAGTTGAAGTGGTGGCCTCGGTTTCGATTTCGGCCGAAACACGCACGACGGCGTTGCCCGGACCGATCACCTGAGCGAGCATCGTTTCAATTTTCCGCGACAGGTAATCCTCCACCTGCTGGCGATACTTCATCTGGCTCGAAGCGGTCCCGAGGGCGGGATCTTGTTTCAATTCATCAGAAAGAACGTGCCCCCGATTATCCACGACCGCCACTGCATCAGGCAGCAGGCCCTGCACGGCGTTGGCCACGAGGTTGCGGATCGCGTTAACCTGTTCGGATTCGAGCCGGGTGCCGCCGACATCGACGAAAACGGAAGCAGACGGCTTGACCCCTTGCTCAGTGAGCAGGAGACGATTTTCCGGTTGGACAATCATGACGCGAGCGGCGCGAACGCCCTGCAATTGCGTGATGGTGCGGGCAAGTTCACCCTGAATCGCGCGCAAATAATTCGTGCGCTGAACAAAATCAGAAAGACCGAACTGACCCTTGTCAAAAATTTCAAAACCCACGCCGTCACCGGTCGGCAGGCCTTTGGCAGCGAGATCCATCCGGAGTTTATAGACTTGATCGGACGGCACCATCACCGCCGAACCACCGGAGGTAACCTGGTGTTTGATATTAAGCGTCTGCAGATGGCTGATGACGGCGGCGGCATCCTTCTCGTTCATGCGCGCATAAAGCAATTGGTAGTCGGGTCGCTGCGACCAGAGCACGACGCCGATCAGGCCGCCGATAACCGCAACCGCCGCGACAATCAGGGAGACGCGTTGGTTGAGACCGAGTTCACGCCAGAGGGCGACGAGGGATTTTGCGAAATTATTCATTAAGGAAATTCAGAGAGGGAAATTACGCCTGCATGCGCATCAGTTCCTGATAGGATTCGATGAGCTTGTTGCGCACTTCGACCATGAGGGAAAACGACACCCCGGCTTCCTGCATCGCGATGACGCTCTGGTGCAGTTGATCGGAATCACCGAGCAGAACTTTTTGGGTCAGCGCTTTGGCTTCGGTTTGTTTCGCGTCCACCGAGGCGACCAAGCCGTCAAGCATTTGCCCGAAGCCTTCGGTTGGCACCGCACCCGTTGTGCCCAAATGGATGGACGGCAACTTCGGCAGCGTGGGGGCATCAATCTTCGAAAACGGCGAGACGCCATTGAGCAAGGGAGAGATGGGGCCGAGGGGGTTCATGCGATTATTTCAGGGGTGAAAAACAAAAAAATTACTTACCGATCTCCAGCGTGCGCATCGCCATCTGGCGGGCATTTTTCACCACGGAAAGATTTGCCTCATACGTCCGGGAAGCGGTGATGAGATCCACCATTTCCTGGGAGAGATTGACGTTGGGCATCGTGACGAGGCCGTCGGGCGTGGCGTCGGGATGCTGCGGATTATAGACCTGCTGGCCGGGGGTGGGATCGGTCGTGACTTGCGCGACCCGGACGCTTTGCAACCCGGCGCCACCAAAGGCCTGATTGCGAATGAGCTCAGTTTCAAAGGAAACCACCTGGCGCTGATAAGGACCACCACTCGCCGTGCGCGTCGTTTGGGCGTTGGCAATATTTTGCGCGACGACATCGAGCCGGGTTTTTTGCGCAGTTAGGGCGCTGGCCGTAACATCTATGGCGGAAATGAGATTCATGGGGCGTGGGAGTTAAGCGGCGATCAAGCGGAGCGCCCGGTGATGGCCATTTTCAACTGCTTGATATTTTGCGTGATGATTTCCGTCAGGTACTGGTGCTCGACGGAATTGCGATTCATGGCGAGGAGCTCGTGCTCGATATCCACCGAATTACCGTCCGGGCGGACCGACCGGGCAGAGGGATCGTCAACGAGCTGAGGTTTAAGCGAATCGGATTTCGAGGAGAGTTCGCCCGTGACCAACTGGGACCGGAGTTGCGTGGCGAAATCCGAGGAAACGTCCAAACGATGGTAGCCCGGGGTCTCGGCATTCGCGATGTTCGAAGCAATCGCTTGATGACGTACCACGGCAGAATCCAGGAGCTTTCTGGCCAAAACGTAATTATCGGACTGAAAGATGGGGTCGACCATTGCCACGTTAACGCAACCGGCATGCCACTAAACCTACCTGCATCAGAACCCCTTTTTTTCCAGCGAGATAAAATTTTCTCCCGCCAATTCTGATGCTGAATTCTCAAAGGGATAAAAACACCATCGGGGTGTCGGGCAATTTTTGCCGTTCAGAAAAGTCGCCGAACAAATGACCCAGCCGTTGGTCCACGCGTCGCCCGCCGGCAGTTCGGAGCGAACCGTTTCCCCTGGCAACCGAAACGCCAAGAATCGCGCGATCGCGCTTCTTCCACAAATGATCAATCGATTCATCATAACTGCTACATTCGCGCGGAATTGAGCCGATAAAATCCTACATTCCATGCGGGAAACTGAATTTGAATTCATCCGTGGCCTTGTTTACCAACACAGCCGCATCAACCTTGGGCCAGACAAACGCGAGCTTGTCTCTGCTCGGCTTGGGAAGCGGCTGCGCGCCACCAATCTGACCACCGTCAGCGACTACTGCCGGTTCCTGAAATCGCAAAGCGATGGGGATGAATTGGCGCATCTCATCGACGCCATCTCAACGAATCACACGTTCTTCTTTCGCGAGATCCAGCACTTTGATTTTCTCAGCAAGACGGCTCTCCCGGAAATGAGCGTCCGCGCGCGCCAGGAACGCTGGCCGCAATTCAACGTCTGGAGCGCCGCCTCGTCCTCGGGCGAAGAGCCCTACTCCATCGCCATGCTGCTCGATGAAGAACTGGGCACCACCTGGCCGTGGCACGTCGAGGCGACTGATATTTCAAACCGCATCCTCGACAAGGCCCGCGCCGGAATTTACCGCGAGGAGACGGTCAACAAACTCGATGCGAAACGAGTGAAACGGCATTTCCAACTCGGCCACGGTCCGCAGGCGGGGAACTACCGTATTAAATCCGCGCTGCAGGCGCACCTGACGTTTCAACATCTGAATCTGCTCGAAGGTCCTCCGCCTTTCGACCATCTCTTCCATGTCATTTTCTGCCGGAATGTGATGATCTATTTCGACCGTCCCACCCAGGAGGAACTCGTGCAAAAACTCTCGCGGCAAATCGTACCCGGCGGCTACCTTTTTGTCGGACATTCCGAAAGCCTGACAGGCATCAAACATTCTTTGCAGACCGTGCGCCCGGCGATCTATCGGCGCCCGCTCAACTCCTGACCATTATGCCACCCCGCAAAATACGCGTCCTCATCATTGACGACTCGGCCGTCGTCCGGCGCATGGCCACCGATGCCTTGAACGCCGATCCCGCGATCGAAGTGGTGGGGACCGCCGTCGATCCCTACGCCGCGCGCGACAAAATCAAGGAGCTCAACCCCGATGTCATCACGCTGGACATCGAGATGCCGCGCATGGATGGCCTGACCTTTCTTGAAATCTTGATGCAACGCCGGCCCGTGCCCGTCATCGTGATGAGTTCGCTCTCGCAGCGCGGCTCCGAACACGCACTCGAAGCCCTGCGCCTCGGCGCCTTCGATGTCATCGGCAAACCCTGCGGTTCATATTCCTTCGGTGACCTCGGCATAGAATTAACCGCCAAGATCAAAGCCGCCGCCGCCACCACCCTCCGCGCGCTCCCGCCGCCGATCAAGCCGGTGATTCGGGCCGCCAACGCCCCGCGCCCACCCGGCATCGTCACGCCGATGCGCTCCTTTGATCCCCGGGCACTGATTTTGCTGGGTGCCTCCACCGGCGGCACGGAAGCCCTGCGCGAAGTGATCACGCACCTCCCGAACAACCTGCCGGGCATTGCCATTGTCCAACACATCCCCGCCTTGTTTTCCCGCGCCTTTGCCGATCGCCTGCGCAGCATCAGCGCGTTGGATGTGCGCGAAGCCGTCGATGGCGATCGCCTCGCACCCGGCGTCGCCCTCGTCGCCCCGGGAAATTTCCATCTCCTGCTTCAGTGGCAACACGATCACTACCGCGCACGCGTAACGACGGGTCCGGAAATTTGCCACCAACGTCCGGCGGTCGATATGCTTTTCAAATCAGCCACTGACTGCGGCGCCGCGCCCCACACGGTCGCCGGCGTCCTCACCGGCATGGGCAAGGATGGCGCCGACGGACTGTTGCATCTCAGAGAAAAAGGTGCTGTCACATTCGCCCAGGACGAAGCCAGCTCGATCGTCTACGGCATGCCGCGCGCCGCGTGGGAAAACAAAGGCGCGCAGCGCCAGTTGCCCCTCAATCAGGTCGCGGATTTCATCATCCGCCAATTTTCCCACTCGCGTGTGACCCAACCGGCCACCATCCACCATTCATGAGCACTCTCCCGCCACCCGCTACGCAACCGGCGATCTTGATTGTCGATGACGAGCCTTTCGTCCTTTCCGCGCTAAAGGAAACCCTCGAACGCGAGCATTACCATGTAGTCGCCGTTTCCAGTCCGATCAAGGCGCTGGCCATTCTCGCCGAGCGTGATTTCGCCGTTATTATTTCCGATCAACGCATGCCCGAAATGATGGGCCTGGATTTCTTGATCGAGAGCAAGCGACTCCGGCCAAATACGTCACGCATCCTGATCACCGCGGTGTTGTCGCTGCCGACGCTGGTGGACTCCATTAACAAAGGTGAAATCTTCCGCTTCATTGCGAAACCCTGGCTCCGGGAAGAACTGACGGCGACCGTCCGCAACGCCACGCATCGCTACGAACTGATCAGCCACAACACCGCGCTGCAGGCCGAAGGAATCCGCCTGAATAACGAATTAAAAACCGCCAATTCCGCCTTGGAAGCGAAGGTCAACGATCTCGAACAACAGCGCCAGCAACTCGACCTCGCCAACCGTGAGTTGGCGACGTCGTACGAACATTCCCTTGAGCTCTGCCGGCGCATTCTCACGACCTTCGATCCGGTCCTCGGTGGCCAGGCAAAAACTTTGCTCGAAGTCTGTTCCCGCATGGCCGAGTCCGGCCACTTCAACGACGAGGAACGCCACGTCCTGCGCTCGGCCCCGCTGCTCTGCGATCTCGGCCTCATCGGCATTCCACGCGAACTCTTCCGCGCTTTCCGCACGCATCCGGAACGGCTGACCGAACGCGAACGCTCCATGTTGAGCGATCACCCGGTCTATTCCCAGACGCTCGCCACCTTCGTCGACAGCCGGCCCGCGCTCGGTGAAACGATTCGCGCCCACCACGAGCGTTTCGATGGCCGTGGTTATCCCGACGGGATCGCGGGAAAAAATATTCCGTGGACCGCGCGCTGTCTCGCCGTCGCAGTGGACTTTGTCGAATCCGGTTTGCCCAAGCAGGCCGCGCTCGACGCCATTTTGGCCGGCTCCGGCCAGGCCTACGATCCCGAAGCAGTCCGCCTGTTCCTCAAGGTCACGCAGTTGGCCCGTCTCCCCCGGCAGGTCCGCGAGATCATGCTGGAAGAACTGGAACCGGGCATGATTCTGGCCAGCGGCATCTACAGCCCGCACGGCCTCCTCCTGATCGGCGAAGGTCAGGAACTCGCGTCACAGACCATCGCGAAGATTCGCAGCCACAATCAAGTTACCCCGATTCAGCAGCGCTTGCTGGTCTACTTGTAATTTGTCCGCGCGTTTCGCTCACCGCGCTTAATTACCCCGTTCGTCAGCCGTTATTATTATCAAGCTCCATAACTTTTCCGTCGCAGTGGTCTCCCCCCCTTCATCTTTTATCCGCCACTCAACGATTGCGTCACCGGCGTTGTCCGCTGTTTCCCCATGAGTGCGCCGAACCTTGCTTCCCTGTTTGTCCAACGGGTCATCGTGGGCGTCGGCGACATGGCTGTCTCCAACAATCCCTCAGTGATTCTCAGCACCTACGCGCTCGGTTCGTGCATCGGCGTAATTGCCTATGATTCGGTCAGCAAAGTGGGCGGCATCTTACACTTCATGCTGCCGGATTCGACAATTTCCCCCGACAAGGCGGTAAAGCAACCCGCCATGTTTGGTAATACAGGCCTGCCCCTTCTTTTCAAAGCGATGGTCGGCATGAAAGCCGATCCACATCGCCTGCGGCTCTTCGTTGCAGGTGGCGCCGGCATGCTCGGCGGGCAGGACCCGTTCAAAATCGGTGAGCGCAACTCGACGGTCGCGTTTGATTATATTGCGAAATACGGCTTGGCGCTCCGCCACCGTGAGACGGGCGGTTCGATCAATCGCACCGTGCATTTGGAAATTGGCAGTGGCTCGACCAATCTGAAAACGCCCCTCGCCAACGAGCAGATTAGCTTGGCTGGCTAAGCCGGAACGATGCAATAAGAGGTGGAGCGTTCTGCTGGCCAGCAGAATGACCACAACCAGCTGGTTTGAGGGCGGGAATCCTGAAGCGCCTTGAGGTCAAGGCGCTCCACCTACGGATTGCGAA
>JANYFP010000326.1 GCA_025362555.1 Verrucomicrobiota bacterium | reverse complement strand
CACTCAACGCATCCTCATCACGCATGAACTCAACCGGGGTAGAAGACATAGTCAGCCTTCCTGCCCGAAGCCCCACGCCAGAAGCGAGGCTTTTCCCTGCGGCACTCCCCAACCACGGGACTCAGTTAAATAGGGGAAGAGCAATGGCGTGGGGACGGCACGGACGGCACTCTCCACCATACTCCGACCGTAAACCCACTCGCAGGTATGATTTCACCTCGGCTCAAACACGGCACTTCTTACGACGGCACTCCGGGCGGTAACACGTGAACAATCGATCCCTTTTAGCGTTACGCCGTGCAGGGCTTGAACCGACCAAAATAATTGACGTCACGGCAGACGCTACCAAACTCGCGCGAGTCAAGGGGCGACTGTTCGAAATCGATCGCCTCGGGCTACCACGCAATGCGACTCGTATACGAGGAGCCGCTGAGAATGTTAGTAAAATCGATTAAAAAATCAACAATGACACGGACAATAAGCACAGAGATTGAACTTAAGACTTCCACCGGCGATTGTGATCGAAGTCCAAATATCCAATATTCGCTTGGAGAGATGATATTAACTTACGGCTTTGAATCGAATGAAACTATTTCCAGAGCTACATTAATATTCAAAGGCGCTTTAGCAATTCGGTTCATCCCTGATTTGTGCGTCTGTGAATATATGATCGAAGCGTATAGTAAGGTTTGTCGTTATGTGAATTCAGACTGGCTGGTCGAGTTGTCCGCGGAAGCCGAAAGCCATGCATCAAAATTTCCGCCAGATCGAAAGCATTTTTTTGTCTACTTTGACCACTATGGTTGTGTCGAAGTAATTGCCGAGGGAATTCAATTGGGGGCAGGTCTTCAGTAATATAAATTCAGTCTACAGTCCGGTGGCTACAGGTGCTGCGAAGGGGTCATGCTAAGGAAATTGATATTTTTATGAAGTTGGCCGATGCGAACGATGATTTTGAATACCACGTAAATTGAGATTGGAGTATCCCCGGGCGTGTTATCACGTGATTAATCGGGTGAACTACCGGATGGATATTTTCGCACCAAAGAATTTCCCCGTATACATTTAATTGGAGCTGGTCTCGTTGGGGTCATCCCAGGATCAGCTCCGTTTAAGGGGAAGACCTTTCGGCTAATACGCGGCACTTGTGCCGTGATTTTTTTATCGGACCATTGCTTACGGGTGTCGCGGAAATTATCCGGTTGATTAAGCAGCAAGCGGTCATTCCTTCAGCGCAAACGGAAGTGTGAAGAGCTCGTTCACCGATCAAGGTGCGGCCTGCGCATCCGCAGTGGCCGCAGGCGTTGCCAGCGGCATTGTGTCGGGTGTTGCCGATTCAGGTTTCGCCTCGCCTTCTAATTTGCGCAGTTTGACGGTCAGCTCCGTCTGATCCCGGGTGAGTGCGGCCAACTCGATCTGATTTTTTTCCAGCGCCTCGACGTATTCGTCGATATGATTGTTTTCGACGCGTTTGGGGACTGCGACGAATCCCACGCCGGTCGCAGCAGCTAGTCCGCCGCCCACAATATTGGCCGCGATGGTGCCGATGAGGCGGCTCTTCCGGCCCGACTTCGCTGTTTTAAGCGAGCCGTCATAGAAGTTAATCACTGTTTGGCAGTCAGCGACCGCGTCGTGGTAAAATTTCGCGCTGTTTCGATAGGAACTTAAGGCCTTGGGTTTGTCGCCGATGTTGCTCGTATAGTCGCCGACCGCCTCGTGCGCGCGGGCATTGATTTCGTGAAATACATCAACCATCACAATTGAACCTTCAACCCGCTGAGCGGCAGGAACGAGTTCTTGGGGCGAGAAGGCGTGCGCGACCAAAAAAAAGACAGGCCCCGGCTCCAGTTCTTGCCGCCGAGGAAAACGCACTATAGCCGGCTTGATTCAAGCGTTGAGGATCCTTGGTCACGTTTAGCAGCTGTTCTAGGAGCGAGTCGGGTTGATTGGCTGCAGCGGCGAGATGCAGCGCGAGATCGCCTCGCTCCGTATAAAGATTTGGATCGGCACCTGCGCCCAGTAACAGAGTGACGAGTTCCAGTTGGCGCGTGGTGTCGGTCGGTTCACAAGTACGGGCGGCGGCGAAATGCAGCGGGGTGATTCCGGCGTTATTCGCTTTGTTCACTTCGGCTCCGTGACCGAGCAGAAAACTGACGGCGTCGTTTTTATAGGTTTTTCCCGAGGTAAGGTAACCGAGGGCCGAGTTCCCGGTCTTATCGGTCCAATTTACTTTCGCGCCGCGTTCGACGAGGGTCTTAATCAAGGAGAGATCGCTGTGCTGCGCCGCGTAGATCAATGGGGTGCCGCCATCGTCGTTCGCTTGATTGACGTCAGCGCCTTCGGCCAAGAATTTTTTGATCAAGTCCGGATGTTCCCGATAAATGGCGCGGTTGAGCGTATTGGTACAACTGGTGAGCGTGAGGAGTAACGACGTACCGCAGGCAATGACTCCGGCGAATGGCACACGGGCGGACAGAGAGAAGCGGGCGCGCATGGAGTGATTTTGATGTGGGGGAAACGCAAACTGTGTCGGGGTTGACACGCCCCAATTTGGAATCCGTTTTGCGATTAAGCTGCAACTTCAAAGCGTGCTGCAGACATCGTGCCGCCGCTTCCGGCAATAGCATTTCTGAAAAACCCTGGACGCTCGACTTTTAGCCCCATTGGTCTCGCCACTTGCTACGTGGTTCTTGGTCCCTAGAGTTAATGCATGGCTGTTCA
>JANYFP010000499.1 GCA_025362555.1 Verrucomicrobiota bacterium | reverse complement strand
TCAACCCGCTCCACCTTCACTTGCATCAATACGGCTCAATGCTCGCCATCTTTTTTGAAATCCTGCGACAACTCAGCTTCAAGGGCCTCAATGCTGGGCAGGCTTGAGGCGAGTTCCCTCGGCAACGCGCGGGTGAATTCGTAGTCGGCCACGCCGATCGGTTTATGGATGTCGCGCAAAGCATACTCGGCGACCACGCGGTCTTTGGTCTGGCAGAGAATCAGCCCGATGGTGGGCGGATCCTGTGCGTGCCGAAGTTGATCATCCACGACGGAGCAATAGAAATTCATCTTGCCCACGTGCTCAGGCTTGAAGTCCACTTTTTTCAAATCGACGATGATGAAGCAACGGAGGTGAAGATGGTAGAACAGGAGATCGAGGAAGAATTCGCGATCGCCCACCGCGAGCCGGTATTGGCGTCCGACAAACGCAAAGCCCCGGCCAAGTTCGAGCAAGAATTTTTGCAGATGGATGAGCGGACCTGTTTCCAATTCGCGCTCGTGAAAGGGCTCGGCCATGGTGAGAAAATCAAAGAGATACGGATCTTTCAGGAGCCCTGAAGCGAGCGCGGCGTGTACTTCCGGCAAGGTGGTCGCAAAGTTCGTCACCGCCCCGCTTTGACGCTCATGCGCGCGGTTCTTAATTTGAACCGTGAGCGTCTCACGACTCCATCCCTGCTCCGCCGTTTGCCGTGCGTACCAGAGACGAGTTGGAAGGTCCTTAATTTTCTCGATCAGGATGACGTTTTGCCCCCATGGTATTTGGACAACGGCCCGGTGAATGATTGGCAGCATGGCGGTCCTAGGCAATTGTGCCACAGCCTGTGGCACAATTACATCGTCCTTATTTTCAATAGCTTGAAAAAGTGCCGCAGGTTGCGGAACTTTCCCAGCGACCGCCGAATACTCCTGATAGAATCGAAGCATTCGCATAATATTTCTCTCCGAAAACCCCTTCTCCTCCGGCAATTCGTTTTTTAAATCCACCGCCAAGCGCGGGATCACGCCAGCACCCCAGCCTTCCGTCTCCTGCCGGCCGGCGATCATGCGCCCGATGTCCCAATACAAGAGAATCATTTCCGCATTCGCGGAAAGCGCCGCCTTGTGCTGCGCGTGGCGAACTCGGCCTTTGATGTCGGCCAATAGTTCGCGATAGAGAGTAAGTTCAAGGCGTGGGCAGTTTTCATAATAGATGGACGATGCCATCCGCCTGTGGCCCCAGCCGGTGAAGTGACGGTGCGTGATCATCCGGTCACGTCAATTGTTCTGTCGGCCAATCAGCCGATCGGGCCATCACGACCACCTCTTTTCGCACCGCTGTCCCGCCGTCGGCCATTCAAATCGACCCCACGCCTGCATGACAATTCATGACGAATTTCTGACAAAGTCTTACGTGAGCGTGACGACATTATTTCGCGAGGAGCCTATGGTGGAGACCGCACCAAAGTCTCCCTCCCCATAAAAAAACACTCCCATGAATCGTCCCTCATTTCTCAATCCCCTCCGTCGCGCCATGTTGGGGTTTGTCACACTTCTCGCATCCGCCGTTACTTCGCTGCAGGCGCAGCGCATCACCGTAACCGAACCGAATACGTCGCCTGTCTCCGTTGAAACTGCCGCGATCAGCACCGAAGTCACCGGGCGGATCGCAGTCACGACTTTTGATCTCGTGTTTCGCAATCCCAACAATCGCGTGCTCGAAGGTTCCTTTGAATTTCCACTATTAGACGGCCAGAGCGTGGTGAGCTTCGGCCTTGATCTGAACGGAAAAATTCGCACCGCCGTGCCGGTGGAGAAAAATCGCGGACGCGTCGTCTTCGAGGAGATCGTGCGTCGCGGAGTCGATCCGGCCCTGCTCGAACAGACTGTTGGGAATAACTATCGCGCGCGCATTTATCCGATTCCTGCCCACGGCACGCGCCGGGTGGTAATCTCCTACCAGGAAGATCTCGCCCACCGCAGTGCCGGTCCAGTTTACCGGCTCGCGTTGGATTTCCCCACGCCGCTGAAATCTTTCCGGCTCGCCGTCAACGTCGAGTCCGGTGATGCGGCATTAGCCAAAGCGACGACGACCTTGCCGATCGAGTTGCCGGCGTGGCGCGAGGAAAAAATGCTCGTGGTCGAGCGCACCCACTTTAGCGCCCGGGGCGTGTTCGAAGTGGAACTCCCACCGAGCGAACATCCGCAGGTGCTCACCGAACGCCGGAACGGCCAGGAATATTTCTACGCCGAAGTCCCCGTGACTCTCGCCCCGCCGGAAACTCGCCCACTGCCGACGAAAATCGGTCTGCTTTGGGATGCCTCTGGCTCCGGTCGGGAACGCGATCACGCCGGCGAACTCGCACTGCTCGACGCCTGGTTCGCCGCCGTGCCGGAGGTCGAAGTCAAGTTGATCGCCTTCCGCGACCACGCCGCCGCGCCGCTCTCTTTCAAAATTCATCACGGAAATTGGGACGAACTCCGCAGCGCGCTCACGACTCTCGTTTACGATGGCGCGACCAGTTTCGACGGACTGACGGATGATCCCACCGTGGGCGAGTGGATCATGTTTTCCGATGGCCTCGTGAATTTCGGCGTCACCCAGGCCACCACGAAACTTCCGCTCCGTGCGCCGGTGCACACTGTCCTCGCCAGCCCCCACGCCAACGCAGCACGGTTGCGCGGGCTGGCCCAACGCCAAGCCGGAGAATTCGTCAATCTGCTCGTGACAGCGCCAAAAGACGCTGCACTCCGACTACGCGAGGAATCGTGGCACATCCTCGGAATTGAACACAATCCTGAACAAGTCGCGCAGCTTTTCCCCGATCTCAATACCCCGGTAAATGAGAGCCCCATCATTGTCACTGGCATCTTAAAGACACCGGTTGCATCCCTTCGTTTACTGCTCGGCCACCATGCCGCTGATGCTCAAAAAATAAATCTAACCGTACGCACAGGCCAAAACCCAAGCGGTCTGGCGGCCCGGGCGTGGGCGACGACCAAGATCACCAGCCTCGCCACGGATCCGACGACCAATCGCGCAGACAGCCGGCGCACCAGTCAGGAATTCGGGATCGTGAGCTCCGACACCTCACTCATCGTCCTCGAAACTCTCCAGGATTATTTGCGCTATGACATCACGCCGCCCGAAGAATTACGCGCCGACTGGGAAACGTACCACCGCGGCACCGCCGAGAATCGCAGGAAAGGACAAGATCAACAACTCACCCGCGTGGCCGAACTCTTCGCTGAGAAAACGAGCTGGTGGGAGAGCAAATTTATCAAAAATGCGCGGGCCGTATCCGCGCCGATGACTGTTTCCCACGCAACCAGTGCCTCCGCCCCACGCGCCTCAGCTCCCAATCCTGAATCGACCAATCACACATCGTCCGCCCAGCCGTCGGCCGCTCGCGTTGCTCTACCGGAAAGTCTGGACGATGAAGTCATCGTGCTGAGCCCCTTCATGGTCGAAGCCTCCACAGACAACGGCTACCGCGCTTCAAATACGCTGGCGGGTACACGCCTGAGAACGGAATTAAGCGACATCGGATCGAGCATTTCCGTCGTCACGAACCAGTCGATGAACGACACCCGCACAACCCATAATTCAGCAACGCAGACCGACACAGCCACCACCGACACGGAAGGAACCAACGGCAACGTCAGTGGCCATTCCCTTGAGGAATCCGCTGGTGAATCCGAAGGCTCCCCCATCACCTTGCAACATTGGGAAGCGGACGCGGGCTACCTGGATCGCCTGCGCAAAGCCGCGCCGGAAACACGCTATTCAATCTATCGCGAAGAGCGTTCCGCTCATCTGTCGCAACCGGGATTTTACCTCGATGTCGCGGATTTCTTTTTCAAGGTAGACGAGCCCGAACTCGCCCACCGCATCCTGTCAAACCTCGCGGAACTGCAACTGGACGATCCGGCCTTGCTCCGCGTGTTGGCCCACCGATTAGTTCAAGCAGACAGACCGGACCTCGCGCAGCCTCTGTTTGAGCGCGTCTTGACTCTGCGTCCGGAGGAGCCGCAAAGCCGGCGCGATTTGGCCCTGGTCTGCTCGGCGCTGAAACAAAATCAACGAGCCGTTGATCTCCTGTGGGAAATCGTGACTCAAGCGTGGGACGGACGCTTTCCGGAAATTGAACTGATCGCCCTCGGTGAACTCAATGCCATCGTCGCGACGTGCGGGGAGAAACTTGATCTCTCCCAAATCGACCGCCGGTTCCTGAAAAATCTTTCCGCCGGACTGCGCGTCATTCTGACATGGGACGCCGATGCCTGCGACATCGACCTGTGGGTGGACGATCCAATCGGAGAGCAAGCGATCTACAGCCATCCACGGACGATTCAAGGTGGCCGGATGTCGCGTGATTTCACCGGCGGTTACGGTCCGGAAGAATTCCTGCTGCGTGATCCGATGCCCGGCAAGTACAGCATCCGAATCAATTATTATGGCGACCGCCGGCAAACGGCGCTGGGGCCTGTGACCGCGCAGATCCGGCTGATCACTGGTTTCGGCACGGCTGCGGAAAAAGAACAGCGCCTGACAGTTCAGCTGAGCGAAAAACAAGAAACTCTGGAAGTCGGAACCATCCAGATCGGCAAGTAATCGCTGGATACGCGGGATCTGCCAGTCGACCGATCCCGCATTTTTTCGCTCTGTCACCCGGAATCAGTACCCGGCTCAAGTCATGACAAACTTCTGACAAAGTCTTACGCCGCCCTGACAACATTTTCCGCGGAAGCGGTTAAGCTAGGGCGGTTCACAACAATCCAAAACTCAACCCTATTCACCATGAAAATCCTCCCGCTCCTCTCACTTACCATGGCCCTCAGTGCTTTCACCCTCGCTCCAGTCTATTCGGCTGGAAAAGGAAATTCTCCAACAGTCACAGTCGCCACGCCACGAATGGAAGTTGTCTTTGCACTCGATACCACCGGCTCCATGAGTTCGATGATCGAAGGAGCCAAACGGAAAATCTGGGCTATCGCCAACAAACTCAAATCAGCGCAACCCACCCCGGAAATCCGCTTCGGCCTCGTCGCCTACCGCGACCGCGGCGATGACTATGTCACCAAAGTCTTCCCGTTAGGAAAGAATCTCGACGAAGTGTATGAAATGCTTGCGAGCTTCAAAGCTGATGGCGGCGGTGACACGCCCGAATCCGTGAACGAAGCGCTCGCCGTAGCGGTCAATGCCATTGAGTGGTCCAACGATCCCAGTGTGCTCCGCGCCATCTTTCTCGTCGGCGATGCCCCTCCGCACATGGACTATGGCAACGACGAAAAATGGATGGTTACGTGTCGCCACGCGAAAGATCGCGGAATCCTCATCAACGCGCTGCAGTGTGGCGATGATGCAGCGACCAAGTCCGTCTGGCAGGAAGTAGCCCACCTCACCGGCGGCGCCTATCTCTCCATCCTCCAAAGCGAACGAACCACGGCCATCGAAACTGCGTACGACAAGGATATCGTCAGCATCAACCGGGCACTGAGCGATACCATCATCCCTTACGGCACCGCCGAAGAACAGAACAGTGCCAATCGACACAACACCCTGCTCGACCTCATGACGCCCGAAGGCATCGCCGATCGCACTGCTTTCCTAGGCAAAGATGAATTCGGCACCGTCCTCTCTGGAAAAGGAGACCTCGTATCGGATAATATCTCCCACCGTACTTCACTGGAGAAAATCGACCCAAAACAACTCAGCCCGGCACTGGCCGCTTTACCCGTTGAGGAACGCAACAAGATCGTCGTTGAAAAAGTCGAAAAGCGCCGCGAACTGCTCGGCCAATTAAAACAATTGGTGGAGAAACGTGAGAGTGACGTCGCCGCAAAAATCAAGGCGGCTGAAGGCACCGACGACGCGATTGTACTCAGTCCCTTTGAAGTGCTGTCCCAGCAAGCCGAAGACAAAGGCTACAAGTTCAACAAAAAATAATTCGCCGATCCGGGACCGACAGTCGGACCGGCCTTCACGTGACGCGGTGTTCATAGAGCGCAGGAAATTAAAACCGCGTAGGGTATCGCCCCATTGGAAGGTGCCTGCGCGGGAGATAGTATCCGGAATCCTTCCATCCGGGAGGTTTCCTGTCCGGCACTCCGCCGGCAATAACTCAAAACAAAACATCATGAATACACTCGAAATCAAAGGCGATTGGAACATCACGAAAGGCAAATTGAAGCAGAAGTGGGCCAAGCTCACGGATGACGATCTCAAATTTGCCGAGGGCAAGAGCGAGGAGTTGGTTGGCCGCATTCAAAAACGCACCGGAGAAACCCGCGAAGCGGTCGAGGAAGCGATCAAGGATTTCAATTCCAGCTGCGGCAGTAACTAAGCGGCCCCGAGAAGAATGCTTCCATCGCAAGCGCCCCGGCTGAACAGTGTTTCTCAGCCGAACTTTGCACCAGCGGATGGTTGTATCCACTGTTGATGCCATTCGGGTTCTGCCGGAAAATCACGGCAGAACCTTTTCGCCACAACTCGTCGCAGTCCATCGCCGCTATCCCTGAATAAAACGCACGCCTCACTCATTCCCTCTGCGTAGAACACCCCATCGCCCGTGCCGCGAGCAACGTGTATGCTCATCGAGAAATGAAAAATATGAATCCAACTATCCCGTCCGTCTCAGCCACCGCTCGCGCGGGACGGCTTATCCTGCCCCTCATTGCCTCGTGCGGCATACTTGGCTTCATCGCCGGGTGCGCGACTGAACCAGAATCACATGTCGTTTCAGCTCCACCACCGCCCGCGCCCACGCGCTCCGTCACGACAACGACCACCACCACCGCGACTCCAGTCGTCGTCGCAGCTCCCGCCACCGTCGTGGTCGGAAATACGGCCTATGTCGCAGCATCGTCAGCCGTGCCAGTGACGAGCACCACTGTCGTTACCCAAGCTCCGCCGGCCCTGCAGCAGGAGGTCGTGCTCGCTCAACCGTCCACTCGCCATGTGTGGCTCGCGGGCTACTGGACCTGGCGCAATGATCGCTATGAGTGGATGGCCGGCCACTGGGAACTTCCTCCGAGCTCGAACTCCGTCTGGGTGGCACCACGCTGGGAGCAACAGGGCAATGCCTACAAGTTTTACGAAGGCTATTGGAATTGAAGTGGCCCCGGCGCGCAGCTGCGTCCGCAACTTCCATCCCGCCAAAATAGATCAGCCCGCCCCACTTTCGGGCGGGCTTTTTAATGGGCACAGCCCATCCGCCATCACGCGCAATTGATCAGCCGCCGATGACTGCGGCAACTCCAGGGAGGTAATGGCCCCATAGCCACAACCCACCACCCATGCCCATAATCAGGCCACTCGAATTAACTTCCCGAATCCGACTAACACAAAATATTCCATGAACGTATCTCCCTCCCTGACCTGCACGCCGCACCGTGCAAAAAAAATTACCGCGACCCTCGCCGTTGCGATTGCCCTGACCTTCCTGACGACTGCCGTCATCGCTGTTCCAATCGTCAACCTGGGCACCGCACACGGTTTCGCAATTCTTGCCGGCTCCCAAATTACTGACGCCGGCGGCGCCTCCACGATCGTCACTGGAGATGTCGGACTGTATCCCGCTCCCAGCGCCGCAATTGGACTAAATTCGGGCCAGGTTCTCGCGGGCTCAATTTATCAGGCGGAGACCTCCGGCGCACTTTTGAACGGGGCCCAAAACGATTTGACCGCCGCGTTTGTCGACGCGGCCGCTCGTCCCGTGACCATAGACTTTGGCGTGGTCGATAATCAGCTCGGCGGCAAAACCCTTTTTCCCGGAGTCTATTCCTTCGGCCATGCCGCAACCGCCAACCTCATTGGCACTCTGACGCTCGACGGGAATGGCGACCTGAATCCAGTTTGGATTTTTCAAGCCACGTCGGATCTGATCACCGCCGCCGGTGCCCCTGGAGCAGCAGGCAGCAATGTCGTGCTGATCAATGGGGCCACCGCCTGCGATGTTTTCTGGCGGGTCAGCAGTTCCGCGACGCTGGGCACGTATTCTGACTTCGTCGGAAATATCATGGCCGATCAATCAATCTCGCTCCAAGCCTACGCCACCCTGAATGGCAGTGCGTTGGCTCGAATCGCCGCCGTTACTTTGGATCACAATACGATTACCATCGGTGATTGCTCAATGGACAGCGGTGACGGCAGCCACTCCGTGCCGGAATCGAACAGCACGTTGCTCCTCATCGGACCCAGCCTGGCCGCCTTGCTCGTGTTCGGTCGCAGGAGCCTCGCGCACATTTAAACACCGCTTGTATGGGAATGCCATGTCCGCGCTAGGTTCGGCACTGCCAGTCGAACGATGAAGGCAATCTTGACCAAGCAATGGGACACCTGCGGCTAAACCCATTCTCGCGCTTTGCTCTACCCCTATATTGCCGCAGTTCCTCGTCCTGCCCCACCCCACGCTAGTTATCACTCCATCCCATGCGCACGACTCTTGCCTACAACCTCGCAACGGCCATTGCCGTCATGCTGATGCCGCAATTTGGCCTGTCCGCATCGGTCCGCAGCGCACGACTGCAGACGCAGCCAACGTCCACTTCGAAATCCAAGCGACGCCGGCTTCTCCGCTCCGGAACGAAGTCCAACGCCGTTTAATTTTTCTCAAAAAAACACCCCATGATTCACGATTGCCCACCCACTGCGCGCGTGAGGCTCCGTCCTCCGGCGACAAACGACCCCACTCTTTCAATGGTGGTATCCCGCCTCCAACAATCGAAATTATTTCGTGACTACCAGGACGCGTTCGAAACCACCACCGGGTTGCCCTTGGTGCTACGAGCGGCGGGATCTTTCCGCACGCCCCTGCAAGGCTCCAAACGAGCGAACGGTTTTTGCGCGCTGATGACGCAGGAAAATAAATCGTGTTCGTCCTGCCTGCAAGTGCAGCAACAGCTCGAAGACGAAGCAACGCAGGGCCCCAAAACAACCCAATGCTATGCCGGCCTAAGTGAGTCCGCGGTGCCCGTGCGGGTTGGGGAACGAATCCTCGCGTATTTGCAAACGGGACAAGTGTTCCTCACGCCCCCGACAAAACAGGAAATCAAAAACGCTACCGGCTTCAGTGCGCCAGGTAAAACCGATGCCACGCTACAGGCCATGAAATCCGCCTATTTGCTAACACGCACCATTCCGCGAAAACAATATGAATCGATCCTCCGCCTCCTGACGATTTTCGCGGAGCATCTCGGCTCCATCAGCAACCGCCTGCTCGTCACCGAAGAAGAACCCGAGTCCGCCGCGATGACGAAGATTCGTGCCTATATCTCCAGCCACCAAAGCGACGCGATTTGTCTAGTCGACGTCGCCCGCGCCGCCAATATGAGCGCCTGTTATTTTTGCCGGATATTCAAGCGCACAACCGGTCTGACCTTCACCGATTATCTCGCCCGGGAACGCGTCGAGTCCGCGAAGGTCATGCTGCTCAACTCCCACACGCGCATCAGTGAGGCGGCTTATGCCGCCGGCTTTCAATCGCTCTCGCAATTCAACCGCGTGTTTCGCCGGGTCGAGGGAGAATCGCCAACCCACTATCGCGATCACCTCGGCGGAACAAAACGAACATCCGCACGAACCACCGCGCTAATTCACGCCGCCTGATCCGAACGAAGTTGATTGCGAGACCCGCAGATAGAGTCAGGTTTTGACCAAGATCGCACTTATTGAGTGCTTTGGCTCAAAGCGCGGTCGGGCGGCGCGCCCGACCTGCGGGAAATAGAGTCGGACATAAAATCCGATTTGCCCCAAATCGCGATCAAGCAGTACGGCCGCTCGCGATGATTCAACGCCATCAAGCCTCTTGCCTGGGTACTCGCACGCGCGGCCCAGAAACAAAGCCGCGAATCGCTCCGAACAGCAGAGGCCCCCAACGCAGGGCCGTGGTCAGGAGACGTGGAGCTTTCGAACGTTTGAGCACAAAGCCCAACGGAATGGCCACGAACGGAGCGAAGGGAGAAAGGCGCCGCCAAAATTGCACCACACGATCCAACCACGCCAGCGGCTGAGCCGCTTCCGCGAGAACGGTAGCGCAGCGGGCGCGGTGACCGGCAATCCTCCGACGCAGCGCGATTTTGTGCTCCGCCAAGCGAGTCAGTTCTAGTTGCGGATACATGTGCGGTCCTCGCCGAGTTCCTGCCGTGTCACTGAAAAAGGGATTGGCTGGCGCGCCACGTAGCGACGAAAGGCGATAATGATCACCACCAACGCCACCCCATAGAACAAGGTGAGTCCACCGAGTGCGGCGAGGCGGGCGCGT
>JANYFP010000248.1 GCA_025362555.1 Verrucomicrobiota bacterium | reverse complement strand
GCGAAGGTCGGAGAACATGGGGAGGGAGGAGAACGGAGCGAGGAGTGAGTCGCGGGTGGGTGGACTGATGAATTGGGTTTGGAATCTGGGAGTTGGTCTACTCGCTAGTCGCTACTCGATGCTCGTTACGGCTTTGTTATTCCGCTCGCAGTGCGACAATCGGATCGACCTTGGCGGCGCGGCGGGCGGGAAGCCAGCACGCGAGGGCGGCGGTGGCGATGAGTAGACCGGCGGCCGTTGCGATGGGCAGGAGGCTGTTGCCGCCGAAAGCCGGTAGTTTTTGCGTGAGGAAATGCGAAAGGAACAAGGCACCGATCAGGCCGGCGACCGCCCCGAGCAACGTGGTGCGCAGACCGCCGCCGAGGACGAGTTTCACGACATCGCGGACCTGCGCACCGAGCGCCATGCGCAGCCCGATCTCGGCGGTGCGTTGAGCAACGAGCCGGGTGGTGACGCCGTAAATTCCCAATGCCGCGAGCAGCAGGCCGAGGCCGGCAAACAGGATCAGTAACTGGCTGATCGTTTGCCAAAATCCGACGTTGCGCTGGATGCGGAGGGGAGCGGGCATCAAGTTGGTGATGGGCTGCTCGGGATCGAGCGCGGCGATGGCACGCCGGATCGGCTCAAGCAGCGAAGAAACTTTGGCCGGGTCGGAGGCGCGGACCGAAATTGTGACGTATTGCCAGGCTTCCTGCACGAACGGCTTGTAGACTTGGAATAAGATCGGCGAAGACTGGACTTGCTGGGCGTGGACATCCTCGACGATGCCGACAATCTCGGCCCAAAGCACAGTCGGGTTGTTATCGACTACGCCGAGGCGCTGGCCGAGGGCATCCTGACCGGGAAAGAGCGCGCGGGCCATCGACTCGTTGATCACGACGACGGGACGGGAGACGAGCGTGTCGGTGGCGTCGAAGAGGCGACCGCGCAGCAGTCGGGTGCCAACCGTATCAAAGTAGCTGGCGGAAATTCCATTGGTGTAAGCAACTGCCTCCTGACCTGGAGGTGGGGGTTCCCGGCCCTCGACGCGATAGTTGCGCTGGGCCGGGGCATCGTAGAGGGGTTCCTCGAAACTGACCGCGACGTTGGCCACGCCGGGCAGGGCGAGCAGGCGGTCGCGCAGTCCGGTATGGAAGGCGATGATCGGTTCGGCGGTGCTGTATTGGGCCGAGGCGAGATTGACGGAACCGGTGATCAAGGCGTCGGGCCGCCAACCGGATTCGATGTGGGTGAGGCGCGCGATTCCGTTGATAAAAAATCCGGCACCGGCGAGCAGTATGAGCGCCAGAGCAAACTGGATGACGAGCAACGCCTGACGGTAGCGATGTTGCGCGCGGTTACCGGTTGTGCCGCGCGTGCCATTCTTGAGTGAGTCATTGACGTCGACCCGGGCGGCCCACCACGCGGGCGCAATGCCGAAGAGCAGCGCGGTGATTAATGAAAGGCTGATTGTGAAAAACAATACGCGTCCGTCGGGCGAAAAATCGGTGGTACCGCCGGGACCACTGAAACGTTGGGCCAGCCATGCGCTGGTCCAGACGGAGACGAGCATCGCAGCGAGGCCACCGCCGACGGCGAGCACAAAGCATTCAACGGCGAGTGGTTTGATCAACTGAGTGCGTGAGGCACCCAGGGCGCCGCGGATGGAAAATTCCCGGGCGCGGGCGATGGCCCGGGCGAGAAGGAGATTGGCAAGGTTGCCGCAGGCGATGAGCAGCACGAAACCGGAAAGACCGATTAGCAGGAAGGTCGTCGTTCGGCTGACGCCGGTGAGCGTGGTGGATTGGAGCGAGCGGACCCGTAGGTCGAGGTTGGCATTCTCCGCGGGATGATCGCCGGCAAGGCGGCGGGCGAGGGCCGCGAATTGCGCGGCGGCCTGGCCGGGCGTGACTCCATCGCGGTAGCGGCCGATGACGGACACGGCCTGGTCGGTACGATTTGACCGTTCGCCGGCGGATAACCCCATCGGGCGGTAAATTTCCACCGCACCGGTGAGCCGCGATGCGTCGGCGTCGTCGCTCGCGGGGAGAATACCGACAATCTCAGTCGGGGTACCGTCGATTCGCACGGTGCGGCCGAGCGTGTCGGACGCGCCGCCGAAACGTTTTTGCCAGTAACCATGGCTGATGATGATGGCGTTGTTTTTTCCCGCGATATCCTCTTCCGGCAGGAAATTGCGACCCAGTTCGGATTTGAGCCCGAGCGTGTCGAAGTAGTTGGCGGTGACGCGCAGGGCGAACGGCATGTCGGCCGGGCGGTTGGGTTCGCTCAAGGTGAAGCCCCAATAGCGGTAGGCGGCGAGTTGGGCGAAACTGGCACTGTCGCGGGCAAGGTCGGTGAAGTTGGCGACCGAGTGGTCGCCGAACGGATCCTGCGGACTGGCGCGGTCGAGCCGGAAAATCTGTTCGGCGTGCGGATAGGAAAGCGGCCGGAGGAGAGAGCCGTTCAGCATGGAGAACATCGCGGTGTTCATCCCGATGCCGAGCGCAAGCGTGATCAGCGCGAGCGCGGTGAAGCCGGGGGATTTGCGGAGTTGGCGAAGGGCGAGTCTGAGATCGGAGAGCATGGGGAAAGGGTGAGGAAAGGACCAAGGATCAAGGAACAAGGGCCAAGGAAACTTAGGGCTGAAGCAGAAGTGGTATTGAGTGAGAAATGCTTGTTACCTGATTCTTGAAACTTGTCACTTCGCCGAGTCACTCGGCCCGCAACGCGATTATGGGGTCAACTTTTGTGGCACGGCGGGCGGGGAGCCAGCAGGCGAGGGCGGCGACGATCGCGAATAATACTGTGACCGCGCCGAAAACCAGAGGATCGAGCGGATCAATTCCATAAAGCTGGCTGCGAATTAGTCTGGTTCCGGCAAATGCTCCGAATAATCCGAGGACGAAGCCGAAGCCAACCAGCCGAAGGCCTTGCTGTAACACCGCGCGAAGCACATCGGGGATTTGTGCACCGAGCGCCAGCCGCACCCCAATCTCACGGGTGCGCAGGGAGACGGAATAGGCCAGCACGCCGTACAGTCCCAAGGCGACCAATAAAAGCGCCAAAACACTGAAACCGTTGAGGAGAGCCGTGGTGACGCGTTGGTATCCCAGAGAACTGGAAAATTGTTGTTCGATGGTTCGGACTTGAAAAACAGGGATGTTCGCGTCGAGCGATTTCACGAGTTCGCGGATCGCTTTTGTGACACTTCCAGATTCAAGCCCGGTGCGGACAGCCAGAGTCATGGCCTGCCATGGCTGCTGGGTATTCGGACAATACATGATGCGCTCCGGTGCTTCGCCCAGACTCCGACCACGAATACTTCGAACGATACCGACCACCTCCACCAGATCCAGTTTTCCCTCGTTCCGAGGATTCGGAAGGGAAATATGCCAGCCTACGCCAAGCTTTCCGCCGCGGTAAACTTGCGCAAAAGATTCGTCGACGATGACAACCCGCTGACTGGTCGCCGTGTCGGTTACGTTGAAGTCCCGACCTGCAATCATGCGGATGCTCAAAACTTTGAAATAGTCAGATGAAACAAAGTTAACGTGTGACCAAGGGTGCTCATTTTTTTCGGGGTGAAAGTCCTCGATTTGATTGACGCTCCAGCCCGGCGATTTGCCATCCAGCGGCGTGAGGAGTGAGAGACTCGCCGCTTCCATACCTGGTAATACGCGGGTCCGTTCGAGCAGTTCGCCGTAGAATGCCGCAGTTTTCGCCGGACTTGCACTATTCAAACCGAGATCGAATGACATCAACAACACCCGCGAAGGTTCGAATCCGGGGTCAACGTGCTGAAGTTGGCGGAGGTTGCGGGCAAAAAGGCCGGTGCAAATCATGACCACGAGTGAAACCGCGACTTGGATCACGACGAGCGAGCCGCGGAACGTTCGCCGCCAACCACGAGCCTCGGTCGCGCCCGATCCGTTTTTCAATTCGCTAACCGGTTGCGTGCGGCTGGCCTGCCAGGCGGGCGCCAGTCCAAAGAGGACACCGGTGATAAGTGCTACCACGCTGGTGAAGCCGAGTAGCCTCGGACTGAGTTCCCCACTGAACACGAAGCCCTCATTTGCGCCCTTGAGGGTGAAGCCTTGGTTCGGCAACGGAATGTTTTGCAGAAAAGTGGTCAACCACATCGCTACGAGGATACCGAGGACGCCCCCGAGCAAAGAAAGCAATACACTCTCGGCAAGCAATGTGCGCAGCAACCGCGTGCGGCTGGCGCCCAGCGCGATACGCACGGCGAATTCCCGAGAGCGCCCGGAAGCGCGAGCGAGCTGGAGATTGGCTAGGTTGGCGCACGCGACGAGCAACACCAAGGCGGAGATCGCCAGTAAAATGTAGAGCGGCTTGCGCGCTTCGCTCACGGACTGAACGTCGCCCTGCGCACCGGGAAGAACCGACAGTTTCTCGGGTGTATTGTCCGGCGTGGTCTCGTGAAGGTGTCGGGTGAGCGTCTGCATTTCAGTTTCCGCTTGTTGGTGTGTCACTCCTTCTTTGAGTCGTCCGAGAATATGGAGCCACGTAAAGTAGCGTGAATTGAGTGGATGCTCCCCACCAGGACGCTGATCTGTCAGCTGACCATACATCGTAAAGGGAATGTAGAGATCGGGCGTCTGCCCGCGGCTTGTGCCGGTGAATTCGCGAGGAGCTACCCCGATGACGGTGAACGGGTGGCTGTCGATCAGGATACTTCTCCCGATTGCCTGGGGGGCAGCCCCGAATTGCGTCAGCCACAGTGGATAGCTGATTACGACGACCGGCGCGTCATCGATCACGACTCCTTCGTCCGGTGCAAACGTCCGCCCCAATGCCGCATCGACATGCAACATGGCAAAATATTTTCCCGAGACCACCAGTGCCTGTCGCCGTTCGGTGCCGGCAGCCGAGCCGAGGCCAACGGATTCCATCGACGTCGCGCAGAGATTTTCAAAGGCGGTATTGTCGCGTTGATAGTCGAGAAACAACGGATAATTAAATTCCTGACCGTAGTTACCGTTCGGTTCTGGTGTAGCCAGAATCGCGAGCTGCTCCGGTGCTGGTACAGGCAGCGGCCGGTAGAGCAGACGGTCCATAATGCTGAACAGCGCAGAATTTGCGCCGATGCCCAGAGCAAGCGTGAGCAACGCAATCGCGGTGAAACCGGGAGATTTCACAAGCTGGCGGAAGGCGTGACGGAGGTCGGACAACATGGTGAGGGGAAGAAAGGGCCAAGTCACATGGGACAAAGATCGATGATCGTGAGCGCGGGTG
>JANYFP010000182.1 GCA_025362555.1 Verrucomicrobiota bacterium | reverse complement strand
ACTCCCTTCAATTTCAAGTCGTTCCAGCGAATCGTCACTCGGAGATTCTCCCTCGTCCCGGTGTTGAAAAGACCGACCGCGAGCGAGCCGTCCTCCAGCTTCCGCGTATAAACGCGAGCATCCCCTTCCCAGGAAACCGTGACGGCCTGGTCGCCGAGCGAGTCCTGGTTGACGTCAATGACTTCGTCGTTCGTCAGGAGGTTCTTCGTAAAGTCATCCATGTGCGCCACGTCGTTCGCGATCAGCAGCGGCGAGCTGAGCAGACACCACAGCGTCATGTGGGTGTACTCTTCGTCCGGCGTGAGGCCAGGTTGGCCCGGCTCCGCCGTGGCGATCTCAAGCATATCGACGTCGATCCAATGGCCCGGACTCTGGAATGGACGCCACCGATCCTGGTTAAAACCGATTTCGTAAACGCGCGGCCAGTTGGCGAGGATGTCTCCCGTCACACGCCAGCTGTTCGCGATCTTCCCGATAGCCGGGCCGTTCGGGAGCTTCATGTGGTTGGAAAGGCTGAACACAATATCCCGCCCACTGATCCGCAGCGCCTGGTACATTTCGACCGTCTCCGGGAGCTCGACTGGGTTCCAATCGTACTTCAGGTAGTCCACGCCCCACGCCGCCCACTGCTGCGCGTCGTTGGCGGTGAAATGGTAGCGGCCGATCGCGTACGGCGGAAAATTCCGTCGCGGCCTCTCCTTGCGCGGACCCGGTTTCGTGAACGTACCCGCCGGATTGTCCGACGTGCTCCCGGGATAATCGGCGTAGGAAATTGTCCAAGGCGAAGAATAGAGCCCGAACTTCAAACCCATCGCATGGATCTGGTCGCACATGGCCTTGATATCGGGAAATTTCTCATTGCCCTGCATGCCTTGAAATTTTCCGCCGCGCGCGCCCTGCCAGCCGTCGTCGATGTTGACGTAGTTCCAGCCGTGATCAACCAGGCCGGAGTCCACCATCGCCCGGGCATTCTCCAGGACGATCTCCTGCGTGATATCCTTGCCGTAGTGATTCCAGCTGTTCCAACCCATCGCGGGCGTGAGCGAGATGGTCTCGCCGACAACGATGGTGAATTTCTTGTCGCTGACGCCCAAGGCGTTTTTCGCGTGCAAGGTAACTTCGTATTCGCCTGTTTTCCACAGCGAGCCCGTAATCGTGCCGCTAGCGGCATCGAGGGTCAGCCCTTCCGGCAAACCGTCGGCGGAAAACAACATCGGCCGATCACCGGTCGCCGGGATATGATAGAGAAACGGATGATCCGGCCGGACGCCGAAAATTCCCGCTCCATTGATTCGCGGTGTGTGCGCGGGCGCGGGAGTGCGAATGATGCCGGGGGCGCGCTTGATCATGGCGACCTCGGGCTTTGCCGGCGCGACCGGCGCCTCCTGCGCCAACACGGAAACCGAGCCGCCGAAGGCAAGGAATGCGGCCCAAGCGACGAAGGTGGTCTGGCTGAATATCTTTATTTTCATAGGCGTCGTTCCAACCAACAAAAAGGACTTAGCGCATCAACTCCCGTTCCTCCGCCCGGCCGGGCTCGTCGAGGAGTTGGATGCAGGACGCGGGACCAAGATCGGGATCCTTCCACTGACTGAGTACCCAGACGATCTTTTTATCAGGAGTGAGTTCAATCAGCTGAGCGGTCTTAGGCCAGAGCGCCTTGTCATTTTGGAAGCCGGCGCACCAGTTCGTGATAACCGTATTGCCGTTAGCCAGACGAATTACCTCGTGCACGCCGAGCAGCTTGATGCCGGGCAGGTCGCCGTCCTTGACTTCCCACACGGTCTCGCCCTTCGGATTAACTTCGCGGGCGGTCGCATACTGGTTGCCACTGATGAGTGTGTTGCCGTTGTCCAATCGCACGGCGTGCCACACGGACGGAGCGTCGCACGACCAGATCTCTTTCCAATCCTGGTCGTACTCGATGACCTTGCCGAGATCCATGTGCGCAATGAGGTACGTGCCGGCTTTCGTCATGCGCACATTGCGAAACTGGCCGTGAACTTTCGTGCTCGCCGGATTTTTTGTCCGCATCACGTGTTCCATTTCAATCTGCCCCGTTTTCAAGTTATAGATGCGGAGCTTGGCGGGCGCGCCATTCAGCATGTACATGACTCGATCCGGGCCGATCGGCTGCGCGGTGTGGCATTCAGTCCAGTATTCGAGCCCATCCGGGCCGGTTTCGCGCGGACATTTGAAATCGAAGATGACTTCCTTCGCCTGATTGATTTTCCGCCAACCGGTCTTGTAGGCGAACACCACGTCCCCGTTGGAGAGCTGGTGCATGTCGGAGTACTCGCTCAACCGGTCGCTCTTCTCATCGCGAATCGGGATCTCATACGTCCACACGACTTTGCCGTCCTTCACTCGATACAACGTCTGCACCGTCCACCGCGTATCGAATTCCCCGCTGTAGAGAAAATCATGTTGCGCGAGTCCATTGCCGGGCAGCGGTGACGGCAAATCAGGCAGCGACAAGGGAACTGCGATCGGAGCCGCGGCGGCTCCGGGAGAGAGTGTTCCGGTGGCTGGCTTGGTCGGCTGCGCGGAGAGCGAAACGGCGACAAGGAGAGAAAGAGCAGAAATTGAAAATCGGCGGTGGAGCATTGGAGAGAAATCTTTACGCGAAATTTGAGCAGGGCGATGCCATCTTCACCCTGCTCAAATTGAAGAACAGGTTGTTTGAGCCTGAAATCATTTCCTGAATTTTTCGCGAAATGATTTCGGCAGAGTAAAGCGGTGAATTATTGCTTATTGAGTTTCCACTGTTGTTGAGGACCGGCGTTGTCCGTCCATTGCACGACCTGACTGCCTTCAGTGGTGCTGTTGTTGTCATCCAGGACCTGATTGCTTTTCACGCTCGTCAGCTTGACGCAATCATTGGCGGCGCCGCCGATCTTCCATTGCTGGGTGCTGCCACCATTGTCATCCCACTGAACCATGCCGGCGCCGGGGGTGGTTGAATTGCCGTTATCCAAGGCCCGGCCACTCTTGGAACTGATCAGCTTGTAACTGCCGTTACCCACCGCGGTGATGGTCCATTTCTGCGGCGTAGTGTTGTTCACCGTCCACTGATTCACCGGTTTGCCATTGGCATCGGTGGAGACGCTGTTGCCGTTGTCGAGCGCCTTGCCGCTGTGTTGATTGACCAAGGTGTAGACGCCTCCGGTGGCGAAGGTCACATTGGATGTGTTTGAACCGATCGTGATCTTCGAGGTGTAGTTGCTGCTGGAGATCACGACGCCATCCATTTGCAGACCTTCGAAGGCAACATTGGAGACCACGCTACTGGAATCGTAGCCTTGAATGAGCCCCTTAAGGCCACCGCAGTTCTCGATGAAACACCGGATCACCTTGACGCCGGTGACGGGAGCAGCGCCGCCACCGATGGTCCAAAAGACAAACGGCGCGCTTTGGAATTCTCCGCTATGGCCAATGTCGCTGATACTTTCCGTGCGCACATCGTAGAAATTGATGTTCGAATAAGCCGCGGTGCCTTGGTCGTGCGAAATGCTCATGCCGCGGTAGCCCCGGATGACATCGATGTTCGAGAACGTGATGTTGTTAGCCGTGTTGTCGGATTGCACGCCCACCTTGGTGCCGCAGCCCTTGTTGGAATATGCGACTGAATTACTGTAGGTGATGTTGTTCGCGGGATTGGTCGCTGGGGCCTTGGCATCGAAAACGTCATCGCCAGTTATACCCAGGCAGTTGTCCACGAGGACGGTGTCGCTTGCGCACATATCATAGCCGTCGCTGTGCACCCAATCGTAGTCATTCAACAATTTGACATTCTGGATCGTGACATTCTGGGCGTCTTCGATGTTCAGGGTCCAGGTCGTCGCGTCCTTGACGGTGATGCCGTCCAGCGTAATCGCCGTGGGGCGAAGGGTGCCGGTTTCTCCACTGCTGATGATGCCCTTGCGATGAGGGCCACTGTCGCCGCCGGTGGCTAACACTGTGGAATTACCGTCGATCATGCCGCGGCCCTTGATCGCCACATTGTCGGAATTACCATCCATGACGAAATTGCAGGCGCCTTGTTGCGAACCGGTCGTGCTCCAAGTGTAATCACCGGAATTGGCTGAACCTCTAAGCACGGCACCTTCGGCCAGGTAGAGCGTGACGTTGGCCCGGATCAGAATGTTGTGGCTGATCTTATAGACGCCGGCCGGAAAGTAAACGGTACCGCCGCCAGCATTGTGCCGGTCATCGATGGCATTCTGAATCGTGGTTGTCATCAGGTTCGCCCCGGTCTTGTCCGCATTGTAAGGTGAAGCCGTGATATCAATGACGTTGCCCCCAATCGAGGGCGCGCCGATCTCCTGAGGATCCGCCGCGATGACCAGCAGCTCTTGTGCACCAGCGCTCGTGCTGATCTTGATCACCAGATACCGTGAATCCACTTGCGGCAGATTAAAGGTCAGCGTGGCCCCGCTCTTGGTCGCAACGGGATTGAGCCCGTAACTGTGGGGACTGATATCGAACGACGAGATGGTCGCACCCGATTTGAGCGTCACGGCAAACGTCGCCGTGCCTTCATAGGCCAGATGCGCGTAGCTGTATTTGTTGTAGTATTTGACGACGTCCACCGAGGTATTGTCGACCTTCAGCGTGTAGGCACCGCTCGTTGTTTCATAGGACGCCTTGGCATAAGCCTTCAAGTACAAGGCCGCCGCTCTGGCGGTGGTGACACCCATACTTGCCGTCACGATCATCAATAAGAACACCAAGCCCTTCGATTTTCTCGAGAGCTGCATCGATTCATAAGCCTGACCATTCATTTTTTTTGGGGTATTGCATTGGTTCATGATAATTTCCTCTCATTTTTTTGGGATGAACTATTTCGTTTCCTGACAAAATTTATTGGTCGTCGAGGACGATTCGAAGGGGAATTACGACGTTGCCAGAGTAGGTCGATCCTGCGGGCGGGGGGTCGGTCGGGGCATGCTTGCCGCTTGGCTTGCATGAATTGGGGTAACGCAATTTGGTGCGGCTTGATGACGCTTCTGTCAAAGACGCTGCCACTCTCTTCGTTTAGTAAGTTGAGTCTGTTCCTCCGGAGGGTCGCGTCGGATCGACTCGCAGCAATGTCCGCGAGAAATCCCACGGAGTGCTGCCTTCGCTTTACTGCGCGCGATCCAGTTCCGTCTTCAGGTTGGCGCGAATGGACTTCAGGCCAAATTTGACATCACTATCATACCAATCGCGAAACACGCCGTGCCTGGTTTCATCGAGCGCGGCTTGAACGGAATCCGCCGCCAGAATCGCGGCTCCGAGGTGTTCCCGCTCCTCGGTTCGCACACCCTCCGCCTGATAGGCCAGCGTCGTTTCGTGAAGCAATGCGTTGAGGCCCACCATGAGCTTGGCGCGAACGAGGAGATTGTCGTTGAAGTATGTCCGCCCGGCACCCGTGGAGGACAGGAAGGAATTTGCCTGGGTCAAAACCGCGGCGAATTTCCGACCGGATTCCGCGGTACCGCGGAGCAACGCGTCGACCTGACTGGAATCTCCCGGCTGAAGTTCGACGCGGAAGTACCCCACACTCCCCTTGCTCGCGTCGTCGAGCGGATGGCCATCAAGCGGATTAGGACGGCGGACATTTGCCGCCATATCCTTTAGCAACATTTCGGTGGCTCGGGCGTAGCGCAGATCTTGGAAGAGATATTGCCGATCGAAGCCTGGAATGTCGGCCGGCTTTTGCGACCAATACGACTGATAGTAGTCACGATACAGGCGCGCGATGTCTGCTGACTGTTCCGTTCCATAATAACGGCTGCAAAAATTCCGGAGGAACTTGTCCGCGTCGAATTCCTTGAACCGCCACATCATTTCGGCGTTGGCTGACAACTCGGTGAGATGCTCGCGATTGTTGCCCGCGTTCACCACCGTAAACGCCAACGGCTGGGCGCCGGTTGAATCCGCGATCCGATAATTGTCGGCCATTTTCCACGGCCCCTCCGCCGGAGCGAGGTGCGAACCCGTCGAGGTAAATTGAAAATTAAGATAATAGCCGATCAGGCGATCGGGCGGCGCCTTGAGCTCCCGCAGATCTTCCGTCGGGAAATGATCGCGACGCGCGGCGACAAAATTCCAGATCAGCGTCGGCTCGGCCGGCGGATGCAGAAGTCCGGCCTTCAAAAGCGTGGTGCCTTCATTGTAGAAGGTCGTGCGCAGATTCGGCGTCGGGTTTCCGGTGACTTCTTTCACGACGTCGGCCTGCGCTTGCAGCATCTGGTTGATCACCCGCGCCCGATCCGCCGTTTCAACGGGAGCATCGTTAAACGTTTCCCAGAAGGGAATGTCATGCGAACCGCGAAACACGAGAGTCCAGACCACCTCGAAACCGGCCCGCTGCGCCGTTTCGACATGATAACGCCAAAACGTTTTCAGATTCTCAATATTTTTGACCGAGAGCGGCGGCACCGCTTTACCTTCGTGTCGCCAGAACGCTTCCCAGCCCGAAAGATTCGAACCCAGCGGCGAGGTGTGATGGTGCGTGATGACGAGACCGCGGGCGTTCGCTTTGGCCGCCTCGGATTGCACCGCATACCTTGGGGCATCTAGTTTCAGATCCGCGACTCCACCCAACTCGAACGTATTGTATTTCAGCCGAAGCACCGTCTCAAGCATGGCGTGATCATTCTCCGGGGATCGCTTTTGCCACGGTGAAAGGAAGTCGGTGTCATTGTTGAGCCACGCGCGCCAGCGCACGTACGCCGGCGGGAAAATGCGCTTCGTATCGACGGGCAGATCGATCGCTTCCCGCCGCGACGGAACCCAGTCCGCCCAATACCAAAGCGGCGGGATATTCAAAAATTCGTCTGAGAACGAATAGATGGCGTAGATCGCGCCGCGCTGATCCGCACCCTCGAGAACCACGCAGCTCTGCCCTTCAATTTCGCGCACATGAATTCCATGGGCTTCGCGGCCGACGACGGCTGCCTCATGCCAGTCGGGTTGGTGCGAGCCATCTGCGAGAATCACGATGGCGGAGCGGCCGTGCAATTCCTTCGCGTCCTCAATAATGGGCGAAGGCCGGCCGAGCACTTTTTCCAAGTCACGTTGCAAATCAGTCACCGCCATTCGCACTGACGAAGGCGTTCCGGGCAGGACCAACAGCGGCACGCCAGGAGTGAGGTGCGCGGCGGCGGGAGCAGCGGAGCCCGTGGCGACGAGGGAAAAGAAACCGGTGAGCACACTCAGGGCGAGCCAGGTCTTCAGGTGAGAGTGAGCAGCGGGGAAGCGGACGAAATTCATGGGGAATAAAACAGATACTAAGAGTTAAAAAAACGGGCGCGAGGTCAGATGACCTGCGCGCCCGATTACTTATTCCGATGACCTGACCCAGGGAATTTGCCTAACCCCATTTCCTCAGGCGCTCATCGCGAGATTTAGAAGCCGAATGAGTTCTGGAAGATAAACTGCCGGGGCGCCCGGAGCTGAGCCACACTGACCGCACCATCTTGCGCCCGTGCGCCGAACGGAATCGGATCCTTGTCGTTCAGGGCATTGTTCACGTTGAGCTGCATGCGCCACTTGATCTTGTGGGAAGTGATCGTGCGTTCATAGCCGACCCACAGTCCCGTGGTATAAACGTCGCGACCTTTGATCGGCTTGGACGTATCCGCAATGGTGAGACCGTAATTGGGCTTGGTTGGGTCGGTCGTATTAACATTGGGGAAGCCGATGATGGTGGCACCCGCGTAGCTCTGCGAAGCGCCGACGAAGAAGCCCTTCATGGCGGACGAACGTGCGAAGCTGTATGAGGTGATGATATTTCCCGCGTATGGCGTCACTAACGTAGCCGAGGCGAGCTGGGCGTGGTTGAGCGTCATCGTGTTCTTCAAGTTCTGAATGCTCGTCGCGATCGTTTGACCGCTACCCACCAGCGTCTGATCGGCGGCGGACCAAAGATCGATGTACTCATTATAGTAGCTGTCGAACTGCGGCGCGAAGCTGGAGAAGACGGTATCGTTTTTGTCCGCTACGAGACGGATCCGCCAGTTGGGCGTGGGATTGTAGGTGACCTCCACTTCCGTGCCCGTGGACTTGTTGCTTTGCGTATAATTGAACTGCGCACCTTTGCCGGGGTAACGTGGATCGCTCGAGGTGACACCCAACGCGGCCCAGATCGGCGAGAAATTATCCGTCGGGACGGTGCTGCCCGCGATGACCGTGTTTTCCTTCGAATTCTCGTAGCGGCCAATCGAGATGGAAAGTTTGTCTTCGAGCAGCTGAAACTTCAGGCCATAATCCTGACCCTTGCCCACCGTCGGCGGGATGATGTTGCCGAAGATGTCCACGCGAGTGACATCCGGTGAGAAGTTGTCCGACTTGTTGCCGAAAACCGAAACGCCATGTGGGAGATGCAACACTGCACCGAGGCTCTTAGTGTTAACCTTGTAGGACGCGACCGGAGTATCGCCGAGCAGCGAGGTAGCACTCTCATAAACGCCGCGGAAATCGCGAACGGTACCGGTTCTGATGTTATAGGAGTCCGCCGTATCCTGGCGAAAACCGATCGTCGTGACCAATTGGTCTTTGAGCCAGAAACTTTGCAACGCCTCGGAGAAGGACTCAGAGCGGTTTTGCGTTACGGTCGGCGCGCGGACTGCGAGCAGCTCGCTTTTCACGCCGTTATCGTTGATCGGTGCGCTGACATCGCCGGCGGCAATGATACCTGCGGCCGGATCGAGGTAGAAGCGACGGTTGATGCCGTTCTGCCCGTTGGCCGCCCAATTTTGGCTCGTGATCTGCGCGGCGGCGGTGGCGGCGGCCAGTGGCGTGACGTTGACCTCGGTGTAATTGTCAATGAAGCGACCGGTCTTGCGCTTGTCGTATGATCCCGCGAAACGGTGCCGGCCGAACCAGACGTTGTGTTTCTTCAAGTCCAGTTCGTAAGCGACGCCCGCGCGGAACGTGGAATCGTCAAACGTGTAGTCTTGCGGCTGCTGATTACGCTCGATGAAATATTTTCCGTAGTTCGGATTCGTCGCGCCATTGGGCAGAAAGCCATTGGGGTCGATCGTGATGTTGGTGAAGCCACCGCCCGACCACGGACGCCATTTGCTGCCATAAAAATCGTTGTAGGCGATGTCCACGAAGAGATCCTTGCCGAACTGCTGGGCGAGGGAAATGGTGCGGTAACGCGCGGTGCTGTCTTCACGCGAGGCGTTGACGCCGTAGAGATTGGTGTAGGTCGGAATGACGCCCGCATCGATCAGCGGCAAGTTGGCTGCTGAAGTGTTCTTGCCGAGATTGGGGTCCAGGATGGTCGCGCTGTTGGAAACACCGGAGTTGATCCAATTCATGGTGGGCAAATTCGTCGAGGCGCCGCCAATCCAGACTGGATAGACCGTGCTGGTTGCAGAACTTGCGCTAATCGCTCGGGTACCGGTGGCGTAAGTCGGCTTGAGCGTCGGAGAATAGGCTCCGACCGTCGGACTGCCGCTGGCCTTCCAGAACGTGAACTGCTCGGTGTATTGGGCGACGCGGGCGTAATTGTAGGTGCCCTCGTCATGTTCATAATCGAAGTTCGCCGTCAGGGTGTAATTCTTCTTCTTCACGAGCACCGCGCTACCGGTGAGATACAGGTTCTTGTCGCGCTGGGGTGAATTGATGCGAAATCCATTCACATCCTGGTAGACCGCATCCATCCGCAGGGCGAAACGTCCCGGAATAATCACTTGATTCCAATCCACGCTGGCGCGGACCCCGGAATCATAACTGTCCACCTGCTGCGCGAACTCGCCGCGATTGTGTTTCAAGTCAGCTTTTTTCGTGCTGACATCAATCACGCCGGCGGGATCGGCATTACCGTAGAGAATCGCGTTAGGTCCGCGGGAAATCGTGACGCGCTCGACGTTGTACAAGTCGGAAGCGGCTCTGATCTGATCGCCACTGACGAGGAACAAATTGCGGCTGCGGCTCACCGACGAAGTGATGCCGCGAATACGGTAACCGCCGTTGTCGTCGTTCTTGTTTACTTCGGTATTCCCGCCAAACGAAACAGCCGTGTCGATATTCACCGCGCCGATATCGCGGAGCAGTTCCGGCGTCATCACGCTGATCGCCGATGGCGTGTCATTCAGGCGCGAATTAAGCCGGCTGCCCGCCAACGTGTTCGTGGCCGCGTAGCCGTGATCCTTCGAGGCATCGACCAGGAAAGGGGAAAGGACGATGGTATCATCGGCTGGCTCCGCTGCAGCGGCCGTGGCCGCTGTGGCCGGTGCAGCCGCTGCGACCGGCTTGGCTGTTTGCGCGCGCACGGCGAGGGAAGCGACTGAAAGCAAAGCAGCGATGGTGAAATTACGGCCGATTTTCATGGATCGGTTTAGAGGACTGCCAGCGAGGTGTTGCCGGCAAAGCGGTCGAGTTCTCATGGATTCGTTTGATTGGGTTGGGGTGTTCTTTCTACCGGTGAATGGCCGTCATGGCCAAGCCCGGATCGGGTGATGCGATTTGGTGCGACCCACACCCGGAAGTGTCAAATATGCGGTCACTCTCTTCGTTTAGTAACTCGCCCCCTTGGCTCGAATCGCTCTTTGAATTAGACGCCGCCGCGCCAGATTCGCGACAACCGAAGAGATTGTTCCGCAGGAAATAAAACCGTTCATTTTTCCAAAAGGTTCATCCGATCGCGCACGCGGCAAAATGACTTTGCTCTTCCTGCCGCGCTTTTTTTGTATCAGCTCACTTCATGCAAATCTGGCGCGCCTGCGCCTTCGCCGCCATGGTTAAGGTCTTCCTACCCTCCACGCCTCAGTCACCCGACATCGCCTCGTCGAAGGTATTTTCCCCTATTTCTCAAATGATCCAAAGAGGAACAGTCGCGGTTTAAACGGGCTTCGCCATGACTCCCGCATCCACCGTTGCATTTACTCCCCGCTTACTCGGCTGGCAGGATTATGCCGTGCTCGCGGTCTATTTCGCACTTAACCTAGGCATTGGCTGGTGGTGCGCCAAGCGACGCCATTCCAGCAGCGGATATTTCCTTGGCAACGGACGCATTCAATGGGCGCTGGCGGCGGTCAGTTTTTTTGCCACCGGCACCAGCAGCATCAGCTTCATGGCTCTCCCGGCGAAAACCTTTCAGACAGACTGGCTCTCCTTCGGCTCCGCGCCGGCCCAAACCCTGGGAGGATTCGTTGTCGGACTTTTTCTCGTTCGCCTGCTGCGCCGCCTGAACATCACCACAATCTATGGCTACCTTGAGCGGCGCTTCGACCGACGCGTGCAGTTGCTCGGCGCAGGGCTCGGAGTCCTGTTAAAAGTGGGCGGGCGATTGAGCGTGGTCATGCTGCTGCCGTCGCTCGCTCTCTCAACCGTCACCGGGCTCAACGTTTACCTGTGCATTGTCCTCATGGGCGTCGTGACGACGATTTACGCGATGGAGGGCGGATTCGAAGCGGTGCTCTGGACCGACGTATTGCAGGTCATCATCACCTACAGCGGCGTGGTGCTGGCCTTGGGTTTTCTTGCAACCCGCGTCGACGGCGGCCTGGGCGGGATCGTGCAGGCCGGAAATGAAGCGGGAAAATTTCACATGGTTTCCTGGGCGCCCGATCTAACTCAACCCACCATCTGGGTCTTTATCGGAATGTTCCTCGGCCACATTTTCACCCAACTCGCCGACCAACCGCTCATGCAACGCATGCTGGCAACGGCAGACGAACACATGGCGCGGCGCGCGGTCCTGACCGGGAATATCCTGGGTCTGATGAGCTCCATTCTCTTTTTCTTCATCGGCACTGCGCTCTATGTTTTTTACCACGCCCACCCCGAACGACTGGCGGGAACCTTGCCCAATGACGCAATTTTTCCCTACTTCATCGCCAATGAACTGCCGCG
>JANYFP010000177.1 GCA_025362555.1 Verrucomicrobiota bacterium | reverse complement strand
TCTCCCTTCGCAACTTTCCGGCGGTCAACAGCAGCGTGTCGCCGTCGCCCGCGCCCTCGCCGGCAGCCCCGCCGTCCTCCTGGCGGACGAACCGACCGGCAATTTGGATTCCAAGAACGGCGACGCCGTCATGGAACTCCTCCACACTCTCCACCGTGCCGGATCGACGATTGTGATGGTCACCCACGACACCCGTTTCGCGCGCCACGCCGAACGCAGCATCCACGTCTTCGACGGCCGCGTCGTTGAGGAGAAAGTCGAAGCCTGAGTCGAGAACCTCCGCCGTAATTTTATGTTTCAGGAGCTGCGCTACGCTTTGCGTTCCCTCGTGGGCGCCCCGGTCTTCACCGCCATCGCGATCATCACGCTGGCGCTGGGCATCGGGGTGAACTCGTCGATGTATTCGCTGATGAATACCCTCCTGTTTGCGAGCGCTCCTTTCCCGCGGCCAGAATCCATCGTCACCCTCAACGGACAGATGCCCCAGGCGGAATACGTGGGTCTCTCCGCCCTGGAAATTGCTGAACTCCGCGAGCATCCCACCCAGGAATTCAGCGCGCTCTCACCCCAGTCCGGCACGATGGAAACCGTCAGTTTCCCCAATCAACTTCCCGAACAAATGCAGGGCACCGCCGTCCATGCGGACCTCTTCAAAGTTCTCGAAACCCCGCCTTTGCTCGGGCGCGTTTTCACGGCGGAAGAATGTGTCGCGGGACGCGATACGGTCGTCCTGCTCACTGAAGCTTTATGGCGCAAACAATTTGGCGGGAAACCGGATGTGATCGGTCAAACGATGCGCATCAGTGCCCGGGTTTTCACCATCATTGGCGTTCTGCCCAAGGCGTACTCCGCGACTTTTGTTTTCGGCGAAGGCCAGTATTTCCGGCCGCTCATTTATTCAAACGACCAACAGACCGGCCGCGACCGCCGGGAGTTCGGGATCATGGCCCGCCTCGCACCGGGAATTTCAATGCCGCAGGCATTGGCCAGCCTCGCACCGTTGACGGATCGGTGGGCCAAAGATCACCCGGTGCTGTACCCGAACTATCACTTCCGAATGCAGACGGCCGGACGCGTCGGTGGGACTGCGAATATCACGATCATCACTTTGCTCCTGGGCTTGGCCGCGACGATTCTGGCGATTGCCTGTGCGAACCTCGCCAATTTACAAATGGCCCGCGCCGCTGTCCGCTTGCGGGATCTCGCGATTCGTTCCGCGCTCGGGGCCAGTCGCTGGATGCTAATCAAACAGCAATTAATCGAATCGCTTGTCGTATCCGTTGCCGGCGGGCTGCTCGGCCTGCTCATCGCCAACTGGAGCAACGAGCTCATCGGTCGTAATATCAAACTCGGTTTAACTTCCACGCTAGAACTTCCCATCGATGGCCGCGTGCTTGGCTTCACGGCTGGAATTTCCATCCTGGCTGGTCTCGGCTTCGGTTTGATCCCGGCATGGCTTGCCTCCCGCACCGACGTCAACGAAGCCCTCAAACAACAATCCCGCGGGACAACCGGCGGGAAAAAGCAGGGCTGGATTCGCAACCTGCTCGTCATCGGCCAGGTCGCACTTTCGCTCACGCTGCTGTCCGTCGCGGGCATGATGATTCTCGGGCTCAATCGCACCCTGCATTCCCGTGCGAGTTGGGACACTGAATCCATCCTCACGGCCAATGTGCAAATTGAAGAGCGCTCCTACGATACGCCGGAAAAGCGCCGGACCTTTCAGGATGCCCTCGCGGCCCGCCTCGCGCTGATTCCCGGCATTGAAGCGTCCACGCTGGCCTCGATGTTTCCCATGGCCGGCGGCGGACGCGAAGAAGACGTTTACCCCGAGGGTCAGGACTCGACAGACAAGAATCTCCCAAAGGCAAATACCTTTTTGGTTTATCCGGGATATTTCAAAACGCTTGGAATTCGTCTGCTCGAAGGAAAGACCTTCCCGGAAAATGTTTCCGCCACCTCCGTCGAGCAGGCCGTCGTTAACCAATCGCTGGCCAAACGCTTTTGGCCCAATGAAAGTGCACTCGGCAAACGCCTCGGTTCGAAAGGACCCGACGGCAAGACTGCCTTGCGGGAAATTATCGGCGTGGTGGCCGACGCCGAGGACGCCATCGCCATCACCGATCCAACAACCCGGCTTCAGTTCTATACCACTTTAACGCACAATCCCTGGTCGTGGTTTCAAATCGCGGTGCGCGGATCTAATCCGAGTCGCTTCGCCAACGATCTTCGGCGTGTCGTGGCTGAGGTCTCGCCCGATGTGGCGGCCCGCTTCGTCTGGACGGTCGAAGACATGCGGGAGCAATTTCTCCACAATCTGATTGTGATCAACAGCGTCCTGCTCGCCTTCGCTCTGCTCGGTCTCGTTTTAGCGAGCGTCGGCCTCTACGGGATTGTATCGAACAACGTAAGCCAGCGCATGCCCGAGTTCGGCGTCCGCCTCGCACTGGGCGCAAGACAAGCTGACGTGTTGCGCCTCGTGCTGCGACAGAGTCTGCGGCTCACGTTAATTGGTCTGGTTCTCGGCACGATCGGTTCGTTTTTACTGGGCCTCGGACTCCGCCAAGCCCTCGGCCCGATGATCGCGCAAAATAACGGCGTCCTCGCTCTCACCAGTCTGGTAATTTTTCTCGTCGCGTTCCTCGCCACTTGGTTTCCCGCCCGCCGCGCCACGGGAGCGGATCCCATCGCGGCACTGCGCGCGGAATAGCTCCGCCGAACAACCCAGCTCAAGGGGCCAAAATCAAGCAGTCATTCAGCCGCCGGTTCATGGGCTCCGTACTCTTGTCACGTGTCCCTTGCGCCTTGGCCGATCTGACCCATCCCTATGTTTTCCGATCTCAAATTTGCTTTTCGCCTGCTCGCAAAATCGCGTGCCTTCACCATCACCGCGATCACGGTGCTCGCACTCGGTATCGGCGTAAACACCGCTATTTTCAGCATCGTGCACGCGCTGATCTTTAGCGCCCGCCCCTTCCCCCACCCGGAACAAGTGGTGCAGCTTTACACCCAGGACAAAAAGGATCCGGCAAAATTCCGCCTCTTTTCCTATCCCACTTATCGCGATCTGCGCGAACAGCCCGGACAGTTCACCGGCATCCTGGCCCACAATCTCACTATGGTGGGTCTCGGCGAGGGCGCCGCCGCGCGACGGACTTTCGCCGATATTATCTCGGCCAACTATTTCGACGTGCTCGGCGTAAAGCTCCTCCGCGGCCGCGCGTTCACACCTGCCGAAGAAGCGCCCGGCAGTGCCGCTCAAGTCTGCATTGTCAGTCATCTTTATTGGAAAAAAAACGGCTTCAATCCTGCCGTCCTCGGCTCGACCATCCGCGTCAATGAGCGCCTGTTCACCGTCATCGGCGTCGCACCGGAAAACTTCACCGGCACGATGATGCTATTCGGCCCCGAGCTTTATCTTCCACTCAGTCTGTCCGAGCAACTCGCCAACGACTTCCAAGGCGACGCCAAGCGCACTCTCGAGCGTCGGGATGCCTACAGCCTTTTTCTCGTTGGTCGTCTGGCCCCGAACATTTCAGCGGCCGCCACCAATGCTGCGCTCGGTGCGTACGCCGCCAATCTCGAAAAATCATTTCCGGTCGATCAAAAGGACCAAACCTTCCTGGTCGGTGCTCTACCGCGCCTCAGCACCAATAATTCCCCCGCCAACGAAAGCGAACTCGGCATGCTCGGTCTGCTCCTGCTCGGCATGACGGCCATCGTGCTGCTGATCGCCAGCCTCAATCTCGCAAACATGCTGCTCGCCCGCGGCGCGGCGCGGCGCAAGGAATTCGCCGTCCGCCTTGCCTTGGGTGGCGGCCGTAGTCGCATCATCCGTCAACTCCTGACCGAAGGCCTCGTGCTCGCAATCGCCGGCGGCGGAATCGGCCTCATCCTCGCCATCTGGTCGACCGATCTTTTGATGAGTTCCCTCTCCGCACTTTTGCCGGTGGCCATTTTCTTTTCCGGTACCGTCAATCCCAGCATCGTCGCCGCCACGCTCGGTTTCTGCACCTTCTCCACTTTGTTTTTCGCTCTCGGGCCCGCGCTCAAACTTTCTCGCACAGACGTCATCACTCACCTCAAGGAGCAAGCGGGCGAAGACCTCGCCCCGCGCCGGCGCTGGCTCCCCCGCAATCCACTCGTCGTCGTTCAAATTGCACTCTCGCTCAGCTTGCTCACCTGCGCCGGCCTCTTCATTCGTGGCGCACTCAAAGCCGGCAACGTCGATCTCGGACTGAAAGCGAACCACACCCTCATCGTCGAAGCCGACGCCAGCCTCGGCGGTTACAACGAGACTCAAGCACTGCAACTTTATCAAAACGTCAGCGCCAAACTCGCCGCCTTGCCCGGCGTACAATCCGCCAGCATCGGCGCCACCGTGCCATTCGGACTGATCACCATTGGACGCTCGGTCCAGCGCGCTGGCCTCCACCCGGACAAAGATGCCAAACCAGCCAATGCGGCCGAAGGACTGTCTTACGGGGCCAACTGGAACGGGATCGGAGCGGACTATTTCTCCACCGTCGGCCTGCCCGTCCTGCGCGGCCGCGCGTTCACGAAGGCCGAAGCAGAAAGCAAAGGCGGACCCGCCGTTGCCATCATCGATGAAGTCTTGGCAAAAAAGCTGTGGCCAGAAGGTAACGCCCTCGGTCAACGCATCCAATATCCGGACAAAGACACCCCGCTCGCTCCCGCTGGTGAGAGCGGCGGGGTACATGCCGAACACACGGTTGCGACCCGAGCGGATGAGACCCAAACATTTGAAATCGTCGGCATCGTTCCGCCCGTGCGAACCTCACTTTTCACGAAGGAAATCGGCACCGCGATTTATGTCCCGTTCGCCCAAGGCTACCAAAGCACGGTGCAATTCCATATCCGCACCGTAGCCAACGCTCCTGGGGCCGCGCTCGCCCTGATCGATTCCGTTCGTCGTGAGTTTCGCACCGCCGCGCCGGGCGTGCCCGTGTTTAATGTGCGAACTTTTCGGCAGCATCTTGAAGCGTCCGCCGATCTCTGGATTGTGCGCATCGGCGCGGTGCTCTTTTCGATTTTTGGCGGTTTAGCCCTCACACTCGCGGTCGTCGGTCTGTACGGAGTGAAGGCTTACTCGGTCGCCCGCCGCACGCGCGAGATCGGTATCCGAATGGCGCTTGGCGCCGAGCCCGGCAACGTTCAGGCGATGATCCTGCGCGACGGACTCATCATGACCCTCACCGGCGCCGGGCTTGGCCTTCTCCTTGCCTTCGCCTTGGGCCAACTCTGCTCAAGCATGCTCTACGAAGTCAGCCCAATCGACCCGATTGCCTTCGCGGTCGCTCCCATCGTGCTCGTCGTCACCGCCATGTTTGCCTGCTACCTGCCCGCGCGCAAGGCGACCCGAATTAGCCCGCTCACCGCCCTGCGCTCGGAATAGTTTCTGATTTTTCACCATGAAATTCATCGTTCTCTTCGCCGCCCTGCTCACGCTTGCTTCAACGGCACACGCAAACGTCACCGAGACCTTCAAGCAAACTCACCCGCTCACGGCGGACGGAGTCGTTCATCTCGAAAACGTCAATGGGGACATCGACATCACCGCCTGGGATAAAACCGAAATCTCAATCGAAGCAGACAAAAATGCCCGGGACGACGACGAGCTGAAGCGCCTCGAAATAACGGTCGAGGCTCAGCCCACAAAAATTTCGGTCAAGACCAACTACGTCAAAAAATCCGGGTGGTCTTTCTTCAGCAATTGGAACCAAGGATCAGTCCGCTACAAACTCATGGTGCCAGCGGGCACCCGACTCGACAAAATCAGCAGCGTCAATTCCAACATCACGGTCACGGGTGTCCACGGAGCGGTCGAACTCAACACCGTCAATGGCAGCGTCAAGGCCAGCGGACTGATGGCCGACGCCCAACTCGAATCTGTCAACGGCAGCCTGAGCGCGAATTTTGATTCCCTCGAAAATACCCACCGAGTGAAACTTGAATCAGTCAACGGCGGGATCGAAATTACTCTGCCAAAAGGAGCCAGCGCCAACCTCACCACGCAATCGGTCATCGGTTCCACTCAAGTTGATCAAGCGATCAAATTGAACAAATCCGGCCACCTCGGGGTGACCGCACAAATTGGCAGCGGCGGTCCATCAATTACCCTGCAAACCGTCAACGGTAGCGTCGCCGTCCACGAAAAGTGAACCCGCGCTTCGGGGATTTTCGACGGTGATTAGTTGAACCGGATGACGTCGAACGCGCTCTGCGCAAGGCCGACGGTTCGGCGCAAACTAGCGCAAACAGGCCCAAGATTGGTGGCTGAAAGTCTAAGACTCCGCGCCTTGCTGAAACTGCGGCGCGGATTTCTTTTTGAGGGAGCCCGATTGATCAGGTTTTCTGCACTTCCATAGACCCAATTGTTATCCCAAGGCCCACTCATGCCGACCACTGACGCCCCACGGATTCTTGTAATCGATGACAACGCACGATTGCGTTCCTCGCTCGCCAGCGCGCTCGATTCCGTGGGTTACAACGTCCGCACCGGTTCCAATGGCCGTGAAGGCGTGACCATTGCGCGGGATTTCAAACCAGCCGTGGTTATCTGCGACATGCATATGCCGCACACCAACGGTTCGGAGGTCCTGAAAACGTTGCGCCAGGAGGAAAACTTCGCGTTGAGTCAATTCATCCTCATGACGGGAGATCTGGACGGAACGCCCCAGCGTGTCGGGATGAATTTCGGAGCGGATGATTACCTCGCCAAGCCCTTTACGGTGGACGAATTCCTCAATTGCGTGAGTGCCCGCCTTCAACGTTCGCAGCTTTACAAAAAGGCCGAGGATCGCGCCCTCACCCACTTCCGGGAAACCATCACCCTGAACCTGCCGCATGAGGTTTTCACGCCGCTTACGAGCATCCTCGGTTTTACCGAAGTGTTGAGTGAAGAAATCTCGCGGATCAGTCCCGCTGAAGCAGGTAAAATGATTACTGAAATCCATTTCAGCGCGGAACGCCTTTATCGCACGCTGAAAAATTACTTACGCATCCTCGAAGTGCTAAACGACAAGAACTCGAGGGTCCAATCGGGAGCGCCGATCCGCTTCCCCGCCGTGCCCGGCGTCGTCCTGCAAGCAGCCCAATCGACCGCCGCCCAACACGGACGCCAGGAAACATTAAAGTTGGTCTGCCCCGAAGTTGATGTGCCTGTTCCCACGACAGACCTCACCACCATTGTCACCGAGCTCGTGGACAACGCCTGCAAATATTCCGCCAGCGGAACACCGGTCGAAGTGCGACTGCGGAGCACGCCGGAGAGCATCATTCTCGTCGTCAGTGATCACGGTCGTGGCATGACCCCGGATGAGATCGCTCACATTGGAGCCTTCCAACAATTCGATCGCAATAAATACGAACAACAAGGCCTCGGGCTCGGGCTGACTCTGACGCAGCATTTGATCGAAAAACACGGCGGCAAGCTCCACTTGAAAAGTACGCCTGAGGTTGGCACCATCGTCACTGCGACCTGGCCCAGGCCAGCGTGACACGACGAAAGCTGATTGGGGAAAATGATCCGATCAGACTTCGACAGCTCGACCGCAAATTTCGCCATCGGCATTCGACTTTCGTCAAATCCTCATTCCCTTGCCCGAATGCCTCGCCTCAAATTTATCAGGAAAATGATTTTCGACGGACGCGGCGCACCGCTCCCGACGCCCTCCCGGCCGAGCCCCGCACGATGGCTTAGCGACGAGATCACGGGGAGCGTGCTCGGCCATTCGACGGTCCTGATTAACTTCCTCGGCGTCCATCTCATCACGGACCCGGTTTTCTCCAACCGCGTCGGCCCCGGCGTCCCACCGTTTATCCTCGGACCCAAACGGCATTTTTCATCCGCCCTGTCGCCCAAAGAAATACCGGCCCCTGACGTAATTGTGCTGAGTCACGCCCATTTTGATCATTTCGATGTGTGGAGCCTGAGAAAATTTAGCCGCCAAACGCCTGTGGTCACGGCGCGTGCCACGGCTGACCTCCTGCACTGCCACGGCTTCCGCAATGTGCACGAACTCGATTGGGGCCAAAGCAAGACCATCGCGACGCGTCACGGCCCAATTCATTTCACCGCAATCGAAGTCGCGCACTGGGGCGCACGCATGATGCGCGACGACCATCGTGGCTACAACGGCTACCTCATGGAACGCGAAGGACACACTGTCTGCTTCGCCGGCGACACCGCTTACACCAGCGCCTTTGCAAAACTCAAGAATCCATCGCGTCCCATTAATCTTATGCTGATGCCCATCGGAGCCTACGATCCGTGGATTCAGGCCCATTGCAGTCCCGAGCAAGCGGTCGACATGTCCCGCCAGGCGGGCGCGCTCAACTTCGTTCCAATTCACCACGAAACCTTCCGGCTCAGTGTTGAAGCCATGGACGAACCAGCGATCCGACTGCGAGCGGCACTGGCTGACAAACCGCCAAAGCTTCTCGCCGTCAGTGTCGGCGAGACGTTTCGCGTTCCACTCCACCAAACGGCGACAGCCGAATTAGCCCACCGCTCCTGAGTCGGTGATGGAGAAAGGCTCACCTCACCACGAACAGCGGATCAACCGGAGTCGTGATTTCACGTCGGCGAGAGTATGTTGCTTAACCAGTTCAGCGAGCGAGCCGGCATCCACCTGAGTTGAAGCCACGACGAGTTGTTTGCCACTGATTACCGCGAGACAAATTTCCATAACGTCACCTGCCGCCATGTTCTGGGGTGCGTAAATCAGGACGGTATCCTTCGCGTTAACGACTCCCACCAATCGCGACCAACCGCGTTTCCGCATGGCTTGATCGGTATTTCGGAAAAGTGTTTCTCTCGTCGCACTCGGGTCCCCGGCAGCGCGGTCGTAAACTCCTACGCTCGCGCGTCGGACAGCAGTCAGGGCGGAGCGGGCATCCGCCACCCCATTATCGTGCACAAAGCCCATTCCAAAGTTCACCGCATTGAGTGTCGCCCGACCAACACTCACCTGCACCTTGGTATTCCATTTGCTGCCGGTCGCCGCCATCACCTCGCGCCTCAGCACAGCGGCGTCACCTTCGAGTGAAAGGTAGCTGGCCACAACCAGGGCCAAGACCACGAAAGGCGCGAGGCAAAGACCGACTCCAATCATCAGCCACCGAAGAAACCGGCGACTACAACTGGGAATTTGTGCAGCGGAATTCATCAAAATTGCCCTCAGGCGTCAGTCGCTTTCGCCACGCTCTCTTTTTTCACGTGGAGGTGTTTTAGCTGACCAATATCGAACTTGTCCGCGATAATCCCGAGCTGATCCGCGCTGATATTACCCACGATATTCACGAAGACGGCTTCGCCTTTTTTATCCAAGATCGTCACGACCAAACCGTCGATCGCGTCGTCCCCGCGCTGCTTGACATGGATATCAACATTATCGCCGTCGTTCTTATCCCGCACCGTGACCAGTTGAGTCCAACCTTGGGATTCCAACTTGCGACGGACCGCCTCAATTTTGCCAACCGTGTCGGCGCGATTTGAATCATCCATGCCGATCACATTGACGCGAATGCGTTTCAGACTGCTGAGAAGCGCTGCGGCGTCGGGTTCCTGATGGGCGGCGATTTTGGCCGCAAACTTCAGCATGCCCTGAGAGAGATTCACTTCGACAAACTGTCCGTTGGCGGAAGGCAGCAACTGACCGATGTCGACAAAGCCCGCCTCAGTTTCAGCGGCAAAGGAAGTGAGAACAAACGTCAGCGACAAAGTCGCGACGGCAAGCGAGGAATTAATGATGTTTTTCATAGGGAAGTTTGAAACGGTTGCAGTACCTGATCACCGAAAAACACCCCTGACTCGCACAAAGTTGCAATGAACATCCAACTCTTTCGACCAACGCACTTTCTCACGCGGACAAATCGAATTTGTACGCAACCACGCACCTCTCACTTCCCCGAGAAACCCGAACCAAATGCTAATTCCGCCGTTCGCCGCCCTGCGCCCATTTGCCGTCAACGACGGTGATCGCTACCTGCGCATTTTGCAAAAGCGTCTTCGCTTCGGCGCTGCCAGGCTCCAAATGCAAAGTCTGATTCGCCGCGCTCACCGCATCAGTGGCCCGACCGGCAGCAAGATAAGCGTTGCCGAGCGACAGCAATAAATCGGGCCGTTCCGGCTCGAGGTCGCTCGCCGCTTCGTGCGCGAAAACCGCCGTTTCCGTCCAGCCGAGTTCGGTCGCCGCTTGACCGAGCAAGTTAAGCGCCGCGACGCTCTGCGGATTGCGCCGGAGCAAACGTTCCGCCGTGGCCAATGCGCTGCGCGGGTCATCTTTAAGTTTCAAATTGCCGCCGAGAATAAACGGCGCGGATGAAACCGCGCTGACGATTTTGGCGACGAGGCTACGACGGTGCGCGGCAAGTCTGAGTTGCGCCGCTCTCTCCAGTTTTCGCACTTGCAGACAGTCCGGTTGCAGGGCGAGAACCGCCGCGCAAAGTTCCAGCGCCTGTTCGGGTCGCCCGCGATCTAGCGCGGCGCGCGCACTCTCCACCTGCTTTTGTAAATGCGGAGCCAAGGATGCGATCGTAATTTCGGACATGGGATAAAGTGGAAAGCGGCGGGTGAGCGGTCGAAATTCCGTCTATGCTTTAATTACTTCCAACTCCGCGCGGACCGCCGCCACGAGTTTGTCCATGGCCGATTGGACAATGATCGCCGTCGGGCCTTCAACCAGTAAACGGAGTTTCGGCTCGGTGCCTGAATAGCGAACCAAGACCCGACCAGCCGCGCCCATGTCATCTTCGACGCCCTTGATCACCGCCGACAACGTGCGCAGGGATTCCAACGGCTTTTTCTCTTTCACCGTCAACGCGGCGGAAAGTTGGGGAAACTTGGTCAACACGCGGCGCAATTCGGACAACGGCCGGCCCGTCGCCAACATGACCTCGATCACTTTGATCGCTGCCACGAGTCCATCGCCCGTCGGTGAAATATCAGAGCAAATGACATGGCCGGATGATTCACCGCCGAGCGATGCGCCCTCGGCCAACATGCGCTCGATCACATAGCGGTCGCCCACTTGCGAACGACAAACGCGAGCACCCACCGCTGAAACTGCGGCATCAACCCCGAGATTGCTCTGCACGGTAATGACGAGCGTGTGGGCCGCGAGCCGGCCTTGCTTGACAGCGTGCAACGCGAGCATCGTAAGAATTTCGTCCCCATCAAGCACTTCGCCCAGCTCATCGCACAAGATGCAGCGATCGGCGTCGCCATCGTGTGCGATACCTAACCGAGCGCCCGTGTCCTTCACCTTCTCCGCCATTAATTCCGGGTGCTGACTGCCAACTCCGGCGTTGATGTTTAGCCCGTCGGGTTCGTGCCCCACGAGGACCAGTGATGCGCCCAGCGATTCCAGGACCGTGCGGCTGCTGACGCAGGCGGCACCATGAGCCGTATCGAGCACAATTTTCCAACCGGCCAGACTGCGCGCTGGGAGAATTGCGGTGGTTAACTCCAGATAACGGGCGAGCGGTGCAGCCAAAAGAGAAACCGATGTGGAGGCGTGGCCCGCCACGGCCGGTAACAGGGCTTCCACGCGACTTTCATCCTCATCCGTGAGTTTGATGCCGGCCGGTCCAAAAAACTTAATGCCATTGTCGCTCGCGGGATTGTGCGACGCGGTAATCACCACCCCGAGCGCGGCCCCGGCGCTGCGCGTCATCAAACTAACCACTGGGGTTGGTACAACGCCCAGACTCACAGGCAGCAAACCCTCGGATTGCAGTCCACCCACGAGGGCTTTTTCCAGAGCGGGGCCGGAAGCGCGAGTGTCACGGCCAATGAAGACCTGGGAAGACTTAAATCCCGGTTGCGCTTTGACGAAGCGCGCGGCCGCGGCACCGAGGCGCCAGGCAAAATCTTCGTTCATCGTGGCACTGCCATAAGGGCCGCGCACGCCGTCGGTGCCAAAATATTTTCTACTCATGAAAGTGATGCGCGCTTTATTCGGTTAAAAATCAGGCGGCCCGGTAGAATTCCCGCGTCGCGGAAATCTTCCGGGCCACGGCGCCACCCAGCAATAATTCACGAGCGGGCGTCAGGCCGTCACGAATGGTCGAGACCTGACCCACGATATGCAGGCCGACGGCGGCATTGAGCACAATGGTATCCACCAATCCCGCCGGACCGCGGCCCGCGAGAATCGTTTCGACCGTGGCCAGATTAGCGGTGACATCGCCGCCCATGAGCTCGGAAAACGGCGCGGCGTTCAGCCCAAGATCTTCCGCGCGCCAGGACGCCTGCACGCCACGCAACCGGCCGACCCCTTGCACTTGGTTCACCGTGGCCGTGGTGAGTTCGTCGATGCCGGAATCCTCGCCGATGATCCCATGACCGACGAGACCGGCCGCCTGACCGAGTTCCTCCAAGGCGCTCGCCATTTTCGTCACGAGCGGCCGGGAATAGACACCGAGCAAAATATGCGCCGGCCGGCCGGGGTTGATCAACGGGCCAAGAATATTAAAGACCGAGCGCCGGCCTTGCGCGGCGAGTGCCTTCCGCACCGGCGCGATGTGTTTGAATGCCGGGTGATAGTGGGGTGCGAAAAAAAACGCATAGCCGAGTTCCGCCAGTGCCTGCCGGGATTTCTCGGGCGACGCGGCAAGATCGACGCCGAGCGCAGCCAATAAATCCGCGCTGCCGCATTTGGAAGTGATCCCGCGATTGCCATGTTTCATCACCGGCACACCCGCGCTCGCCAGCACCAGGACCACCAGACTGGAAATATTAAAGCCACCGGCGTGATCCCCGCCCGTACCCACGATATCGATCGCCCGGTCCGCCCAGGCATCCACTCGGGGATTAATCGCCAGCGCGCGAAATCCAGTGGCGAAACCCGCGAGTTCCGCCGGCGTCTCCCCTTTGTCGGCCAGCGCAATGAGGAAAGCCGCCTTGTTTTCTTCGCTCTCTGTCACCGAGCTGAGAATGGTGACGGCCCGCAACACCTCGTCCGCCGACAGGTTTTGACGGGCGGTCAGTTTGGCGGTGAGCTCATTGAGTGCGGCCATGAGGCGCCGAGAAGAATCATTTCCCGGACCGGCGCAAAGCATAAAAATAAAGCATAAAACTCGACAGATCCGAGTGTTTCTGGGAGCACCAGCGGCGTGAATTTTTCGCTCCGACTTTTCCTCCAAATTTTGGTCATGACAGCCGTCGGCACGCTCGCGATTGCGGCGGACGAGACTTCGGCCGCGGCAACTGCCGTCGATTCAGCTCAGCAACCGATCGCCGAGCTCAGTGCTTCCAATGCGGTCGTGCTCGGCTTGGTCGAGGGCATTACCGAATTCCTCCCGATCTCATCAACGGGACACCTCATTATTGCGACCCGAGTGATGGGCCTCGAATCAGAGAAGCAGCTCGCCGACAGCGCTGGCCAGCCACTCTGGCACAAAAAGCCGACGAAAGATAAGCCCGGCGTGCCACTGACGATCAAATTGGCTGCCGACACCTATACCGTGATTATTCAAATCGGGGCGATTGCCGCCGTGGTGCTGCTTTATTGGAGACAACTCCTCAGCATGCTGGTCGGGGTTGCCGGACGGAGCAACTCGGGGGCTCGCCTGCTGCGCAACGTTGTCCTCGCCACGGTGCCAGTGGCAGTGGCGGGGTTAACGTTAAGTAATTGGATCAGTGACCATCTTTTTTCCGTTCCCGCCGTAATCGGAGCGCAGGTGGTGGGTGCCTTGCTCATGCTCTGGGCGGAACGTTGGCGTCGCGCCAATGCCGGCATCGGCTACTCCCGCAACGATCCATCAGATCTTTCGCCCAAGAAGGCGATTGGGATCGGATTTGCCCAATGCGCCGCACTGTGGCCGGGCACCAGTCGCTCGATGGTAACCATGGTCGGTGGTTATTTGTCTGGTTTGACGCCCGTTAAAGCGGCGGAATTCAGTTTTCTGGTCGGATTACCAGTACTTGCCGGGGCCGCGCTGCTCAAAACCCTGAAAAGCGGCTCTGCCATGGTGGAAGTTTTTGGCTGGGGAAACCTGGTGCTCGGCGGCCTGATTGCCGCAATTTCAGCGGCCATTGCTGTGAAATTTCTAGTGACTTTCCTCTCGCGGAACGGCTTAGCCGTCTTTGCCTATTATCGGCTGGCTCTTGCCTTGGTGCTGACCGTACTTTTCGTGTTTTAAAAGATCTGTCCGGCACGATTATTAAACATCTTGACGGGCTCTGTCACCGACCTTTACAACCTCTACTTTATAGCACTCACTGCGAGCCGTTTTAACTGACGGCCTGCTCTCCAAAAACCTTTTTTATGGCTAACCCGAAACGTAAACAATCCAAGCGCCGCAGCGCCAACCGTCGCGCCGCAAATGCATTTATTGCTCCTGAATTCGCCAAGGATACCGATGGCGGCGCCTTCCGTCCGCACCGGGTCAATCCCAAGACCGGCATCTACCGCGGCCGCCAGGTTCTGAACGTCGAGGTTTAAGTTCCGTTCGGCAGTTTTTCCGCCATCAATCCCGAGACGGTCAGTCCCACGCCTCCTCAGGCCCGGATTGCGGTCGACGCAATGGGCGGCGACCTCGGACCGGCCGAAGTCGTTGCAGCCGTCAAGCTGGCGCTCGCTGAGGATTTAGCGCCCATCGTGCTGGTGGGCAATCAGGCGGAGCTGGATCCACTGATCATGCGCGAAGGGCTCACCGGACATCCGAAGCTTTCCGTCCTGCATGCTTCTGAAGTGATCACGATGGACGATAAGCCGCTGCAAGCACTGAAGAGGAAAAAAGATTCGTCCATGCTGCGCGCGATTGAACTGGTCAAAAGTGGCGAAGCCCGCGTAGCGATCAGTTGCGGAAACACCGGGGCACTCATGGCTGGCGGCACGCTGCGACTGCGCATGATGAACGGGGTCGACCGCCCCGCTTTAGCCGCCGTGATCCCACGTGCTGAAGGCTATTTCATCTTGATCGACGCCGGTGCCAATCCCGAGGCTCGCCCGGAACATTTGGTGCACAACGCGGTACTCGGCGCGAATTATGCGAAAGTCATCCTCGGTCTTAGTTCCCCCCGGGTTGGTCTCATCACAATCGGCACTGAGGAAGGCAAAGGCAACGCGCTGATCGCGGAAACTCACGAGCAACTTAAGAAAATTAATTCCGTGATCAACTACGTCGGCCCGATTGAAGGCTTTCAGGTTTTCCGCAACACCGTCGACGTGGTCGTTTGTGATGGATTTGTGGGCAACACACTCCTGAAGACTTGGGAGTCGCTCGCCAAATTCATCACCACTATTTTGAAGGAAGAATTGCAGCAAAATCCCCTCCGCATGGCTGGAGCTATTTTGGCCAAGGGCGCTTTCAATTCACTCAAGGCCCGCATGAATCCGGACCGTTATGGCGGCGCTCCCCTGCTCGGATTGAAGGGAAATATCTTGAAAGCCCACGGCTCCAGCAACCGGCATGCGATCGCGAGCGCCATTCGGGCCGCGGGTAAGATTATCCATCAAGACCTTTACCACCATATCGAGCAAGATATCACCCGGGCCAACGAGCTTCGCCTGACCGCGGCGTCCGACACTTCGGTCAACTAACCTCTCCATGGCCTCTGTCATCATTGCCGGCGTTGGCTCTTACGCCCCGGAACGGATTTTATCCAACGAAGAACTCTCCAAGATGGTGGATACTTCGGATGAATGGATTCGCACCCGTTCCGGCATCCGCGAACGCCGGATTGCAGCCGACAACGAAGCCACTTCCGACTTAGCCATCAAGGCCGCAAACGCCGCTTTGCTGGACGCCAACATCAAGGCTGAGGAAATCGATCTGCTCATCGTCGCCACGTGCACGCCGGATTACCCAATGCCCGCCACGGCCTGTGTCGTACAGCACAAGCTCGGAGTCCCGCCCCATGCCACGTGTTTTGACATTGCGGCTGCGTGTACGGGATTCCTCTACGCCACGGAAATCGCCTACGGCCAATTACTGACCGGCCGCTATAAATGCGCCCTCGTCATCGGGGCGGAAAAACTGTCGACCATCGTCGACTGGAAAGATCGGACGACCTGTGTTCTCTTTGGGGATGGAGCCGGTGCTACGGTCTTAAAGAAGGTGGACCAACCCGGTGTCGGAATTATCGGTTCAGACCTTGGAGCGGACGGCGAGATGATGGAATTACTTTACACCCCCGCCGGCGGCAGCCGCCGCCCCACGTCGGCTTTAACCTTGGAGGCCGGAGAACATTTTTTGCACATGAAGGGCAAAGAAGTCTTCAAGAACGCCGTCCGCGTCATGGAAACAGTTGCGCGTGAAATGGTGGAACAACATCACCTTACTTTTGACCAAATCAATCTGGTGATTCCCCATCAAGCCAACTATCGCATCATTGAGTCCCTCGCCGGCAGCCTTGGCGTGCCGATGGACCGCGTTTACGTGAATCTTGACCGGTATGGGAACACTTCCGCCGCCTCCATTCCCCTCGCGTTGGATGAAGCCCGCCGGGCCGGCCGCATTAAACCCGGCGATTATACTTTGCTCGTCGCCTTCGGCGCTGGCTTGACCTACGG